>JBBSFO010000007.1:0-22117 GCA_038238655.1 Thermomicrobiales bacterium
CCTCGATTAGCGCCCAGACACGGTCGCTTTTGGCGGAGCAGGCGACGCCGATCTTGCCGAGGACGCCCTTCGGCAAACCAGTCGCATGCGTCAGTTCGGCCCACGTCGCGCCGCCGTCGGTAGACTTGTACAGGCTACTGCCCGGTCCGCCGCTCGTCAGGCTGTACGGCGTCCGGTTCGCCTCCCAGAAAGCCGCGTACAGGATGCGCGGGTTGTGTGGGTCCATCGCCAAATCAATCGCCCCGGCGGTTTCGCTACGGAAAAGGATGCGCTCCCACGTCTTGCCACCATCCTGCGAGCGATAGATGCCGCGCTCCGCGTTCGCGCCGTAGACGTGCCCGAAGGCCGCGACGTAGACGAGATGGGCGTTCGTTGGGTGGACGCGCACCTTCGCGATGTGCCGCGTCTCCGCCAGGCCACAATGCGTCCAGGTCGCGCCCGCGTCGGTAGATGCGTAGACGCCGTCCCCATGTGCGACATTACCGCGAATCGTCGTTTCGCCCATGCCGACATAGAGGACATTTGGGTCGGACGCTGCGACCGCGATCGCACCGACTGAGGCCGTGCGGAAGAAGCCGTCCGAGACGTTCCGCCACGTCGCGCCACCGTCCTGCGTCTTCCACACCCCGCCGCCCGTCGAGCCGAAGTAGAAGCTCAGCGGGTCGGAGGGATCGCCCGCCACCGCCACGCACCGCCCGCCCCGGAACGGCCCCACCAGCCGCCACTCCACTTTCTCCAACAGTTTCGGATCTACCATTCCCAGCCCCTTTAGTGAATCGAAAACAATCGAAACCGATTGAACCGCAGAAACGCAGAGGACACAGAGAACGCAGAGAGGTACGAGAGATTTATAAAGAAGAGCAAGGAGGAAAACAAATAACGTAGGACTTACGCAGTTGAGTGAGTTTTCCCCGGTTGTAGCAGACTTTCCAGCCTGCCTCCCCGCCCCGAGCGGCAGGCTGGAAAGCCTGCCACCACTTGGGCTTTTCTACTGAACTGCGTCACTCCTATAACAGAAATCGGACAGCCTTCTCAATCTTCTTTTCTTCTCCCCTCTGTGCCCTCTGCGCTCTCTGCGTCTCTGCGGTTCACTTGGTTTGGTAGACCCGCGTCGCGTTGTCGTGCAGGATGGCGCGGGCGGTGTCGAGGGCAGCGTTGGTAGTGAGGATGTCCCACGCGATGTACTGGCCGAGGACGCGGGCGAGCGCCCAGCGCCAGACATGGACGGCAAACCACTGGAATTCTGGCTCCATGTGGCCGTCGGTGGAGGCGAGCAATTGGCGGGTCGGGCAGAGTTCGAGCGTTTCGGCGAGCACTGACGCCGCGCCGGGGCCGACAATCGGGATGGTCAGGCCGAGGTCCACGTAGGCGTTCGGGTAGGTGCTGGCGAGGTAGCCCGCTTGCCGGTGGTACGGGTAGCAGTGCAGGAGGACAAGCGGCACGGTACGGAATGGTTCGTGGCTGAATAGCGCGCGCATCAAGGTCGGATCGTTCTTTGTCATGATGATGTCGTCGTCCCCGAAGGCGACGTGGAACTGCATCGGCAATGCCTGCGGCGCGGCGGCTTCCAGCGCCGCCCAGACAATTGTGTCCACGAGTGGCTTTGCGGCAATGCGCCCGGAGTCGCCGCGCAGGGCAGCGTCGCGCAGTTTACCGTATGCCTTCGCTGCCTGTTGGCGCTGTGCGGTACTTGGTGGGTCGAAGGCGAGGCCGGTGCGGTAGCCCGCGATGCTCTTCAGCGAGACGAGCCGCCGTGCGGGTACGGTGATTTCGCGTGTCAGGCGGTGAAGCGCGTCGTTCAGCGTTGCGCATTCCGCGTATCCCTGCTCGACAAACGTCTCGACACGCAGCACGCGCTCGACGGGCCGCTGGATCACTTCCGCCCATACATCAATCGGGTAGCATTGCCCGGCGGCGAACAGGTCGTCCGCGTAGCACGCGCCGAGGTTCGCGGCATCCGCCAGCAGCCGGTGATAGGGCAAAACGGCCATCCCATTCCGCGCCGCGACCACCGCCGCTTCCGTCGCCTCGCAATCGAGCAGCCGTGCCAATTCCCGCACCATCCATTGGTAGCCGACGAGTGTCTGAATATTCTCCGCCCAGACCGCCGCAATACTCGCCTCCGTCCATGGCCGACGGAAATCGTCGCGCACGATTTCGTGCGCCCGTTTATACGGCGCATGGACATGATGATCCACAAACGCCACCCGCCCAATCCCTTCCCACAACCCATCATCCATGATGATTCCCTTTCGAGAAAAATATAACGCAGAGGACGCAGAGCCCACAGAAGAGAGAAAGAAGGGCAAAGAAGCAAAAGGAGAAGTAACTTGCTATTGATTCTCTTTTCTCTTCCCTCTCTGTGTGCTCTGTGTCTTCTGCGTCCTCTGCGCTCAATCGCGTCAGACCCGTTCGAGGTAGACGGCGCGTTCCCAGTCGGAGACGTGGCTATCATAGCGGGCGAGTTCTTCGCGGCGGATGCGCAGGAGTTCGGGGCCGCAGATGGGGCCGAGCGCCGCCATCACGACGGGATCGGCTTCAAGGGCGTCCAATGCCTCGTGCGCGGTGCGGGGGAGGAGGCGGACGCCTTGCGCGGCGAGTGCATCGTCTGGCAGGTGGCCGAGGTCGCCGGTGGCGGGTGGGCCAGGGTCGAGGTGGCGGTCGAGTCCGTCAATCCCCGCCGCGATCAGGGCAGCGAGGGCGAGATGGGGGTGCGCGGTGTGATCGCCCGCGCGAAACTCCATCCGTGGTCGCACTGCGCCCGGCACGCGGACGAGCGCAGCGCGATTGCCTGCTGCATAGCCGATGTGCGCGGGTGCCCACGAACCGGGCAGCAGCCGCTTGTACGAATTGACCGTCGGGGCGAAGACGCCGCAGAGCGCCGGAGCATGGGCGAGCACCCCAGCAATGAACCGGACCATTTCCGTCGAAAGCCCGAGCGGCCCGTCGCCCGCCGAGCGGTCCTGGGGAAGTTCGGAGTGTCCCGTATTCTCGTTCTTCGAACGTCGAACGTCGAACTCCGAATCTCCCTCTCGGTCCCACAACGAAAGGTGGACATGGACGCCATTGCCCGCCAGATGCTCGTACGGCTTCGGCATGAAGGAGGCGACGAGGCCGCGCCGCCGTGCAAGCGCCTTGACCGTCTCGCGGAAGGTGAGCAGATCGTCCGCCGCCTTGACGGGATGCGCGTGGTGCAGGTTGACTTCCAGTTGGCCCGCGCCATACTCCGCGCCCATCCCGACGACGCGCACGCCTTGCATGGCAAGCGTCGTTTCGATCTCGTCCAGCAGATCGTGCTCCGCCTCCATCCGCTCCACGGAGTACATCGTGAACGTATCGGCGGGCGCATATCTGCCGTCGTCCATCTTGCGAAAGAGCGTGAACTCCGGCTCGAACGCCGCTCGTGCGGACAAGCCACGGTGCGCCAGTATATCTAACATATCCCGTAAGCGGGTACGCGGACAGCCCGCCCAAGGTTCGCCCGCCTCGGTGCGGAGGTGGCTGAGAACACGCCCGATGCCGGGGTGATAGGGGAGGGGCGCATACGTTTCTGGGTCCGGCATCGCGACGAAATCGCCCGCGTCCGCACCGAATCGGGGGTGCGCGACTTGCTGATCGTCGGTCGTGAAGTCGAGGTTCGCATGGCAGAAGAGCGTGCCGGTTGCCAACGCATGGTGGATGCTCGCACTGGGAAACCAGCGACCATTCGCCCGTGCCGCATAATCGTGCCAAACGATCCACAGCCCGCGCAGGTTGTCGGCCCCGACACGGTTCTCGAATGCGCGTTGTGCGTCCATCATGATGGCTCCCTCTCCTGCCCCATCCCATCATGACGGGAGAGGAGCACCGAGCGTAGCATACGAAGGGTAGTGGGTGATAGCAAGAACGAGCGACTCTCGTAGATTATTGCTACAATAGCGGCATTGTTCTTGCACTCAGCAACCGCTGGACTATTGGCGATGGAGGAGAGGAGAACGGGATGGCACGACAGGGATGGTGGAAGAGTCTGATCATTGTCGCGTTGCTTGGTATATGTTCGATGACCGCAGTGATTGCGCAAGGAACGACCTTCACCGATCCGCAAGGACGCTTTTCATTCACGGTGCCGAGCGGCTGGCAGCAAGGCAGTCCGCCGCCGAATGCAAACCTCCCGCCGGGAACGGTGATCAGCGCCGTTTTCAATGCCGCTCCTCCGGTCAACGGCAATCTCAATATCGTCACGGTCGCCGTACCGGCGGGCGCGAACCTCGATCAGATCACCACACAGAGCCGTGCCGGTGTCGCGCAGTCCGTTCCCGGCTACGAGGAAGGGCCGGGTGGCATCCAGAATCTGACGATAGGCGGGCAACCCGCGCGCCGCTACGACTACTTCGTGACCCCCGCGCAGGGGGGCAGGCTGCACGGCGCGCAGGTCATTAACCTGCAAGCGAACACGGTGTATGTCACGACCTTCACTGCAGCTGAGAACGACTTCAACACCTTATACCAGCAAGGGTCCGTCATTCTGAGTTCGTTCAAATTCCTCGGCACCGGTGGTGCCACAACAGCGACGTTGCCGAGTACCGGCATGCCCGCCGCCACGCATTGGCAGGGCGCCCGCGAACTCTTCATCGTACTCTCCGGCAGCGCGCTAATTGCCGCCGGATCGCTGCTCCGTCGCCGGTATGCCCGCGTGTAGCGCACTCGTCATCATTCAATGGACATGTGTCGCGGGGCCGGTTCACGAACCGGCCCCGCATTGTGTTGTCGCCGAATAGATGTACATTGTGTCGAGCACTTTTATTGCGAATGTGGGGAAGATGATGAGCACTAAGACACATGAACGGACGAAGACGCCGCAATTCACTATCCGTATGCCGGAGCATGTGCGGGCGCTCATTGATCACGCGGCGGCGCTCGAAGGGCGGAGCACGAGCGATTTTGTGCTCACGAGCGCGGTCGAGAAGGCGCGCGAGACCATCGAGTCGCATCAGCGCATCGTGCTCTCGCAGTGCGACAGCATGATCTTCCTCGAAGCGATGTTGACCCCGCCGGAGCCAACCGATGAACTGCGCGCGGCGGTCACCGATTATCTGGCATTTACCGTGAGAAAGAGCGACGAGCGACGTAACGAATAGTAACGATGCGGTCATATGGACACGGGAGGAACAGATGGAGGAGCAGCAGGGCGACAAGAATCCGGTCGTGGAACAAATGATGGCGACCATAGAGGCGGAGTTTGGGGAGCGATTGGATGAGGCGGGGCGGGAGAAGATTCGCACCGGGATCGAGCGGAACCGGACGAATGCGGCGACATTGGCGGCGTACGGGCTTGCCAATGGGGACGAACCGGGCACGGTCTTCCGTGCCTATCGGGGGGAATGAGCGATGGCCGATGACCGCTTCGCGTTTCTGAGCATCCGCGAACTGAGCCGGATGCTGCGTGCCGGAGAAACAACACCGACCGCACTGGCCGAATACTTCCTCGACCGTCTCGACACCGTCGGGCGTCGCCTGAATTCCGTTGTCACGTTGACAAAGGAGCGGGCGATGGACGAGGCACGGACGGCGGAGCGCGAGTTGCAGGCGGGCCACGATCGAGGCCCGCTGCACGGCATTCCCTACGGCGCGAAGGACTTGCTCGCCACAGCGGGCGGCATCCCAACGACCTGGGGCGCGACGCCTTTCAAGGATCAGCAATTCGACCGCGACGGCGCGGTGATCGAGCGACTGCGGGCGGCCGGGGCGGTACTGGTCGCGAAACTGAGCATGGTCGAGTTAGCGGGCGGCATGGGGTACGACCAGCCGAACGCGAGCATCACTGGGCCGGGTCTCAACCCGTGGAACCCGGAGGCGTGGAGCGGCGGGTCGTCCAGCGGCTCCGGGTCGGCGGTCGGAGCGGGCGCGGTGCCGTTCGCCATTGGCACCGAGACGTGGGGTTCGATCACGACACCGGCGTCGTATTGCGGCATCTCCGGTTTGCGGCCCACCTATGGGCGCGTCAGTCGGCGCGGCGCGATGGCGCTCTGCTGGACGCTCGACAAGCTCGGCCCAATGTGCCGCACCGCCGACGATTGCGGCCTCGTCTTGCAGGCCATCGCGGGCCACGATCCCGAAGACGATACGAGCCTGACACTCGATTACCGCTACGAACCGGGGCAGGCGCGCACGCGCGGCTTCCGGCTCGGCGTGCTACACGTCGCGGAAGGGGAAACGCAGCCGGAAGTTGGCGCGAACTATCGCGCGGCACTCGATATGCTGCGCGAGATCGCGACGATCGAGGATGTGACGCTGCCCGATTTCCCGTACGGAGCGGTGACGGAGACGATTCTGCGCGCCGAGGCGGCAAGCGCCTTCGATGACTTCATGGCGAGCGGCAAACTGTCGGAACTGGCGGCAACGGAGACACACGTCGCGCCGCTCGCCTATCGCTACGTCGCGGCGAAGGACTACATCACCGCCCTGCGCATTCGCCGTCAGATCGTCCGTGCGGTGGACACGCTCTTCGCCCAGTATGACGCTATCGTCTGCCCGACGACCAACGCCGTTGCCAGCCCGATCACGACCAGGTTCAGCGAGTACTTCACGACCCCGGCGGGTCGCCGCCCGGTGATCGGCGCATTAGGCAATGTCGCGGGCCTCCCGGCGATCAGTGTGCCGAGCGGCTTCGGCGAGCGCGGCCTGCCAACCGCCATCCAGTTCGTTGGCCGTGCCGGTACGGAGAACGCCATTCTCGCGGTCGCACGCGCTTATCAGGCACGGACAGACTGGCATACGAAACGACCGGGGATTGCCTAACCCCCAACCCCCTTCCCGTATCGGGAAGGAGGAGAGTAGGGGCGCATAGCATGCGCCCCCTGGCGATGGCAGAGTGGTTGAGCGTAAGCCACGGCAATCCGCATGAGTCACCCCTTCCCGTTTCGGGAGGGGGCCGGGGGGTGGGTTCCCATGCGCATCACGGAAATCGAACGGATCACGGTGGACGTGCCCTTTGTGCCGCGCGTGCGACCGTGGAATGCGCTGCTCGTCGGGCAGTGGCGGGTGTCGGAGATCACACGCGTTGTGACGGATGCGGGGCTGGTCGGCTATGGCGAAACGCTGCCGCACTATACCTGGGGGCGCGTGACGGACGAGGCGGTCGAGCGGGTGCGAGGCAAGAACCCGGCGGTCTTCCTCGGTGACGACTCACTCGGTGCGGGCCTGCAGATGGCGCTCTACGATGTCGTCGGCAAGGCGCTCGGTGTGCCCGCGTACCGGCTCTTCAATCTCCCAAAGGTGCGGGAGTGGTGCCCGATTGCCTGGTGGAACACGAAGATGGGACCGGAAGACCTCGCGGCGGAGGCGAAGGACGCGATTGCGGCGGGCTATACCGCGCATAAGTTCAAAGTCCGCCCCTGGATTGATATCTACGCGCAAATCGAGGCGGTGAGCGCCGTGACACCGCCGCACTACCGGATTGATGTAGATTGGAACGAGATGCTCCTGAACGCGGGTAATGCCGCGCCGGTGCTCGCGGAGTTGGACACCTACGAGCGGATCGCCATCTACGAATCACCCTTGCCGCACCTCGATCTGGAAGGGTACCGGCAGTTGCGGGGCAAGGTCACGCACCCGCTGGCCGTCCATTTCCCGAACGGCTACGGCGGCCCGTCCTTCGCGCGGGTCGCGCAGGCGGAATCGTGCGACGGCTTCGTGCTGAGTGGCGGGGTCAGCGACGTGCTGCGGGCGGGGCTGCTCGCGGATGCGTTCAACAAGCCCTTCTGGTTGCAGCTCGTCGGCACCGGCCTGACGACGGCGCTCGCGGCGCATCTCGGTGCGGTGCTGCCCGGCGCGCACTGGCCCGCGATCACGTGTTTGAACAACTACAGCGATGACCTGCTCGTCGAACCGCTGACGATCCAGGGCGGCCATCTCCGCGTGCCGGAAGCGCCCGGCCTCGGTGTAGAGATTGACGAGGCCGCCCTTTCCCGCTTCCGCATGGAGCCGCCGTACGAGATTCCCTATCCGCGCCAGTTACTTTCCGTCGTGTGGCCGGGCGGGCGCGTCATGCAGTACGCGACGATGCAGCAGTGTTGGGACGACTTCCTCGCCGGTAATCAGCCCGTCCAGGAACGCGGCGTGAAGATGGAAACGACGCCGGACGACGGCTCCCGCGATTGGGCCGACCTGTATGCGCGCGCAGTGCAGTCGCCAGTGCGGGATCGACGGAGCTAGTGAGCAGTGGGCAGTTGAAAGCGGAATTGCTTCGCATCTTTATTTCCGTCCACTGCCCACTGCCTACTGCCTACTGATCCCCGCCGCCATGTGCTCCGCGACCATTGCAGCGGGCAGATTGGTGTTGGCGCGCATTAACGTCGGGAAGATCGAGGCGTCGCAGATATACAGGCCATCGAGGCCATGCACCTTCCCCGATGCGTCCACGACGGCGAGGGGATCGCGCGCCGGTCCCATCGTGCAGGTGCTGGTCGGGTGATAATAGATACCCACGGTCCGCTCGATGAAGCGGTCGAGATCGTCGCGCGTTGCGTGGGTGGGGCCGGGCACGGTTTCGTTGCCGTAGAGCGGTGCGACGCCCGCCGACGCGCCAATCTCCCGGGCCAGTTCGATGCCGTCGGCGAGCACGGCGCGGTCTTCGCCGCCCAGATCCGAAAGGTAGGCGTGGTCAATCAGCGGCGCGGCTTCGGGGTCTATTGAAGCAAGTTTTACCGAACCTGCCGAGCGCGGCAGGACGGAGCTGACGTAGACTTCATAGCGCCATCCCTCGCCGTCGCGCGGATGCGAGGCGACGGCATACAGGTGCAGATCGAATGCCTCTGTGCAGCGACTACTGCGCGCCTTCGCGAGCGATTGCTCGTCCGGTCGCCATTGCCGCGCCTCGAAGTCGTCCATCGCGCGATGCAGGCGGTTCGTCCCGGCGAAAGAGAGCGTGACAGCAGGATGGTCCACCAATCCGTTGCCGACGCCGGGCAGTGGGTGGACGGGGGGGATGCCGAGCGGGCGCAGATCGTCCGCCGGGCCGATGCCGGAACGCAGGAGGAGGGCGGGTGACCCGTATGCGCCCGCTGCGAGGACGATCCGCGCGGCGGGGATGCGCACCCGTTCGCCGCCGATCACGGCATGGACCGCGATGGCCCGCCCGTTGGCAACCTCGACGCGATCCACGAGCACATCGCCGACGATGCGCAGGTTCGGGCGGTCGCGGACCGGGTCGAGATAGCCGAGCGAAGAGTTCCAGCGGATGCCCTCAGAGATATTGACGGGCGAGGCGGCGACGCCCTGATCGTCGTCCGGATCGTTCATGTCGCGGACACGTGGGATGCCCGCCGCCACTGCGCCGTCAATGAAGGCGGCATGGAACGGCGTCAGTTCGTGATCGTCCACGAGGCGGACGCGTAATCCTCGCTTCGCGCGGTCGAACGCGGGTGCGACATCTTCCCACCCCCAGCCGGTGTTGCCGAGCGACGCCCACTGATCGTAGTCGCGGCGGTGACCGAGCAGCGCGACGCACCCATTGTGCGCCGAGGAGCCGCCGATCACCCGCGCGCGATCGAAGGCGGTGACGTTCTCATGTGTCGGATGCGCGCGACCCTGATATCCCCAATCGTGCGTTCGGGGAAGGTGGCGCGCATCCAGCAGCGTGGCGGGCCAGCAACCTGCCGCGAGCGGCCCGTAGTCCGGCCCCGCTTCGAGCAGGACGACTGTGTGATCGGTGTCGCGCGCGATGATCCCCGCCAGCGCCGCGCCGGACGTGCCACCGCCGACGACCAGGATGTCAATTGCTCCGCTGCCGAGCGCGGTTTTCGCCTGCATCGTTCGCTTTCCTCCCATTGCGCCGCGTATCGTGACGACGTTCATGGCTCCGTTCATCATCCTAGCAGATGTGTAGATACGGCGTGGCACGAAAGGTGCGAATATTCATCAGATTGGAAATCTTTCGCGATGCTTCCTCCTTCCTCCGCAATCACGCGAACGTTCCAGCGACCTCACGTAGACGCCGAGGAGCGAACGATGGCGGAAATGCTGAACCAGAGGCAAAGTGTGCGCTTGGAGCGGGCCGCGTACCACGAGGCCGGGCATGCGGTCGCCGCCGCCTCATTTGGCTGCCGTTTCGGCATGCTGGCACTGTACCCGGATGCCGAATCCGAATCAGCGATCA
Source organism: Thermomicrobiales bacterium (assembly GCA_038238655.1). GTDB lineage: Bacteria > Chloroflexota > Chloroflexia > Thermomicrobiales > JALYUS01 > JALYUS01. Next base: position 10,136 of record JBBSFO010000007.1, read on the forward strand.
CCGGACCGCTCCAGATTGATCTCTTTAAGTGCGCCTTCCCGCCCGATCAGCCCGCACGGCTCTTGCAGGTGCTGACGATCCTCTGGGCGGGCACGGCGGCAGAAACGCTACGTTCCGGGCGGCGTGTCGCCCCCGATGCAGATCCTGACCGGAAGACAGTGGATCTTTTTACCCGGCGTCTGGTCGAACGTGGTGTGACCATCCCGGACGGGTGGGATCGCCGCCCCCGGCTGGATGCGCACACGCTTCTGCGCCAACCGAAGCAGGTCGCCGCCGTCGAGGCGCTCGCCGCGACGCTGCTCGACGCGCACGTCATCGGCCACTTCACCGCCCGCCGCATCATCATTGGTGCGATGCATGACCCACTCGCCGCCCGCACCCGCCGAGCCAGTGCCGTATAGCGTCGAGCGGAGAAGCTGCGGAGAACCGCAAAGAAGCAAGAAACGTAGCGAATACAATGGGAATGACCTACTAAGACACCAGGAACACCAAGAGGCACAAATGAGAGAAGTCTTTTCTTTACCTCTTGGTGTTCCTGGTGTCTTAGTAGGTCGTTCGGTTTTTCAGATTCGTCGGGGAGGTACGTATGCAGCGCGATGTGAAAGCGATACTCGATGGTGCGTTTGGGGGCGCGGTTGGTACAGTGGGGATGAGCGCCGTGATGCTCGCCGCCGGAAAGGCGGGGCTGATGGGCGAGCATCCGCCAGACACCATCGCCGGTGCGGCGCTCGATGCGATCGGCGTTCATGCGCGCGATGAGGAAGATCAGGATGCGTTCGCGACCGCCCTCCACTTTGGCTTCGGTCTGAGCTGCGGCGCGCTCTTTACGCTGCTGCATCGCCGTCTGCCGTTCCGCGTCCCCGGCGCGCTCCACGGAATGGTTTTCGCCTCCCTGATCTGGGCGACCAGTTACCAGGGATGGGTGCCCGCCCTCGGTATCATGCCCCCCGCCTCTGAAGATCGTCCCGACCGGCCGCGCGTCATGTTCCTCGCCCATCTCGTCTATGGCGCGATCCTCGGTGCCATCGTCGCTCGTCGTGGCGACGATTCATCGGACGAAGCATCGGCGCAATCAGCGGCGGAGGCTGGGTACTGAGCCATTCTCGCGGCCAATTTTTGAACGCTCGGTCATTGTACCGTCACATTGGCGCGCGCTTTCCGCTACCATACATAGAGAGGTTTGCTCTTTGACACTCCCACGACTAAAGCCGTGGGATTCTCGGTTCAACGAGGCCCGCCGCCACGGTTTCCCGCTTTGGTCTCACAGCCTCTCCGCGAGCGAGGACGGTTTGCCCAACCGCCACAACATTCACAGCAGCGTTCACGTCGCGGTCGTGTTCGGTCCCGCACGCGGGACACGACCAGCGGCGCACATCGAGGGAAAGGGAGTCCACGACATGCCCGCACCACGAGCAACGCTTGCTAGAGGGATACCAGCGGTCAATCTCCACGAGAGTGCGCCCATACCACTCCGCTTTGTAGCGCAGTTGACGGACGAACTCACCCCATCCCGCATCGCTGATAGCACGAGCGAGACTGTGGTTCTTGACCATGTTCTTCACGGCGAGACTTTCCACGGCGATGGTTTGGTTCTCACGAATCAGCCGGGTGGAAAGTTTATGCAGGGTGTCGAGGCGTCTGTCCGCGATGCGAGCATGGATGCGGGCAACGCGCCGCTTCGCCTTTTCCCGCCGCGCACTCCCCTTTGTCTTGTGGAACAGGTCGCGTTGCGCCTTCGCCAGCCGCTTGCCGTCGCGCTTGCCGTATCGGGGATTGGCGACCTTCTCTCCTGTCGAGAGTGTCACCAGGGATTCGAGGCCCACGTCCACGCCCACAGCGGTGTCAGTGACGGGGAGCGGCGCAACATCGCGCGTGATGCGGAGACTGACAAAGTACCGCCCCGCCGCGTCTCGTGCCACCGTGACGGTGGACGCCGTGCTATCCACGGGCAAGAGGCGCGACCAGTGGATGTGCAGCGGGGCATCCATCTTGGCGAGGGTGATGCGCCCGTCGCGGTAGTTGAATGCCGACGTGGTGTACTCCGCGCTCTGCGGCCCGTCCTTTCTGCGGAACGAGGGGTAGGCGGTGCGCCCCGCGAAGAAGTTGCGGTACGCCGTATCGAGGTGCCGCAACGCCTGCTGCATCGGCACGGAGGAAACCTCGTTCATCCACTCGTGCCCTTCCGTCCTTTTCAGGGCAGTGAGGCGAGCGGACGATTCCACGTAGCCGATGCGCTCCCCGCGTTCGTAGAAGGCGTCGGTACGGAGGCGCAAAGCCCAGTTGTAGACGTACCGGGCGGCACCGAACGTTCGCGCAAGGATTGCTCGTTGCGTGGCATTCGGGTAGCAGCGGTAGCGGTACGCGCACGCGTGTTCCATGTCTCACAGTATAGCATAAAACGTGTGAGAAATTAATATGGGGACTCGCTTCCTCCCACGCCTGAAGGCGGTGGGTTTCCGCTCGGTGCAATTCTATGAAGGGGGACGGATGCTGCTGCCAACCTACCAATCTTTGCGAGACCAACTGATGACGGTGCTTGCCAACAAGCAGGAACAAGGCCATATCGTCATCGGCCTCGCGCAGACGCTCGCGAACCTGCCCGACAGCTACGATGCGCTCGCCACGTTTGCCCGCTCTCTCACGGACTTGCCGAGGGAGGTTGATTGGCCGTTCGACGAGCCGAATGCCCTCGACGCGATCTGGCATGCCTGCGATCCCGATCGCCCGCTCGGCGTGATCGCCACGATTGATCCTGACGAGAGCGCCCGGCGCGTCGAGGCGGGCTTCCTTGCGTCTGTCTGCGGTTGCATGCTCGGCAAGCCAATCGAAGTCAATCCGACGCTCGATGAACTCCGCGATGCCCTGATGCGCACCGACGCTTGGCCGCTCAACGATTACATCGCGGAGCGCACGCTGCTTGCCCTCGGGCGGCGACACCCCTCGTGGGTCGAGGCGGCGCGTGAGCGACTTGATTCGGTCGCGCCGGACGACGACATCAACTACACCATCCTCGGCATGCTGCTGCTGGAGCAGCACGGCCTCGCCTTCACGCAAGCGGATGTCCGCGATCTCTGGCTGCGCCATCTGCCGATCGCGCAGACCTTCGGACCGGAGCGGACGCTGCTGCTCACCGCAGGCATCAACACGCTCGAAGGCGGCGACTCGGATGCGCTGGCAGAGTGGGTGAGTATCCTCAACCCAAAAGACGAGCAATGCGGCGCGATGATTCGTGCTGATGCGTATGGCTACGCCTGCCCTGGCCACCCCGCGCTCGCCGCCGCGCTCGCGTACCGCGACGCCAGTTGGACGCACCGGCGCACCGGTATCTATGCGACGATGTTCATAGCCGCCGCCATCGCCGTCGCGCCGGTCGTCTCGGACCCGCTGGAAATCTTCGCGGTGGCGCTGAAATTCGTGCCGACCCGCAGCCGTTTTCACCACATCGTCGCGGATTCGCTTGCGATGGTCCACGACGCGACCGACTGGATGGATGGCTACGCGCGCATTCATGGCAAGTACGGGCAGTTTAGCCATTGTCAGGTCTACCAGGAGGTTGGCACGCTGATCAATACGCTCCGTTTCGCTGAAAGCGTCGGAGACGGCATCTGCAAGCAAGTCAGCCAGGGGAACGACGCCGACAGCTACGGCGCGACGGCGGGCGCGCTCCTCGGCAGCTACTTCGGGCCGGGGTATCTGGAAGATCGCTGGCTCGCGCCCTTCGACGACACGATCTGCACCTCAATTGCCACGCAGCCCGAATGGAGCCTCACCAAACTCGCGCACCGGATGGGCGAACTGCCGCAACGCATTGCTGCTGAACTGGCCATCCAGGAGCAGCCCATCGGTACTGTTTAAGTTCTTTCAAACCGACATAATCACTGCGGAATTCATTGACGCAACTATGAACCTCGCCTACGCTGCCGGGAATGTGGCCTTCTTTGTCTGCACCGCCCCCACCGGCGGCGCAGCATAGACCGAGAAACGGAGCGCAACGCGATGAAAATTACCGACCTGAAGTGCGCAATTATCGGCGAAAACCCCGTTGTCCGTATCGTCACGGACGAGGGCATCAACGGCTATGGGGAGATCGAGTCGTATAAGCCGTACCTCAAGCCTGCTGTGCTCACCTACAAAGAGTATATCCTCGGCGAAGACCCGACCGACGTGGAACGCGTGATGCTCAAAATCCGCCATCGCGGGGCGTTCAAGCCGTGGGGGAGTGCGGTGAGTGCAATCGAGATGGCTTGCTGGGACATCGCCGGCAAGGCGGCGGGCGTGCCGGTGTATAAGCTGCTCGGTGGCAAGGTTCGCGACCGGGTGCGCGTCTACAACGGTGCGGTGCGCTTCCCGATGACCGGCTACAACCCGGAAGACTACGCCGCGAACATGGAGAAGATGAAAGCCTCCCCGGAGGGATTCTCGATCATCAAACAGGGCGTGGGCTTCCATAGCCCGATGCATCGCGAGATTCCCGGCTTCTCGTATGGCGACATGCAGCGTGGCGTCTCCCACGGGGCGCGAAACCGGGGACTACTCACCGAACGCGGCCTGAAGCACACCATTGCCTGTGTCGAGGCGATGAAGGAGGTGCTGGGCGACGAGATCGGCCTCGCGCTCGATTGTGGCCCCGGCTGGATGGTACCGGACGCGATCCGGCTGGCGAAGGCGCTCGAACCGCTGAATATCATGTGGCTCGAGGACCTGATTACCGGCGACTATGTGCCGTACGTTTCGGCGGACGTTTACCGTGATGTGACGCGCAGCACTTCGACGCCGATCCATACGGGCGAGCAGATCTATCTCCGCCAGAACTTCAAGGAATTGATCGAGGGGCATGCCGTCAGCATCATCGGCCCCGATCCGTGCGATGTCGGCGGCATCGCGGAACTGAAGTGGATCGCGGAGTACGCCGATTTGCACGGCATCCTGATCGCGCCCCACGGCACCGGCGATGGTTTGCTCGGCCTCGCCGCCCTCGTGCAAGTCTGCGCGACCTTGCCCGACAACTACATCGCCTTCGAGTACCCGACCGGCAAGCCGGACTGGTGGTATGAGATCGTCGAGGGGCTACCCAACCCGATCGTCAACCAGAGTTTCATTGACGTCTGGGACCGCCCTGGCATGGGCGTCGAGTTCAACATCGAGGCGGCGACGAAATACCTTGCCGAGGAAGATCGCGACTTTTTCGCATAAAAAATGTTTGCGAAACCGCCAATACTGCCCAGAGAGCGCCCTTTGGGCAGTATTGGCGGTTCATTTCCGATGGGTTTTGCAGCCGGTATTAATGCTTCAGTACACTACGTGAGTGCGATACCGCTCCAAAGGAGTGCCGCGAGATCGTGCTGGAGTTGAACGCTCGCGTCGTAATCGCCGGTCGTCAGTACGGTGATCGAGATTGCCCGACCGTCCGGCAGGAAGATAATGCCTGCGTCGTTGTGTGCGCCCGGCACATCGCCGGTTTTGTGCGCGAATATCGTACCGTTCGGGAAACCGGTGGACAGTTTGGTGTTCACCTGCTGGTCTTTGAGCAGCCCGATCATCAGCGTGTAATCATCCGGCGTCAGGAGCGGATCGAGCGTGCGGTTGACGATGCCATCGAGGAAGCGCGCCACTTCGCGCGGCGTGGTGCGTGCCTGCCCGGAAACGACGGTCGCCGTGAACCCGTGCGCCCGAAGCAATTGATCCACCGTGCCCCAACCGAAGTACTGCCCAAGCACCTGCGCGGCGGTGTTGTTGCTCGCCGTGATCATCAACCGTCGCAAATCGGCAACGCTCACGGTGTCGCCGTATCCACCCAGTGCATAGCCGTCTTCCTCCGCGTCGTCATTCTGTGCAGTCAGCATCAGTTCCGTCGTGTCGTACAACTTGTGCTGGCGGATCTCCACCTGCGTGCGCCAAAGGAGAAAAAGCTTATACAGGCTCCCCGCCGCGAAACGGGTGTCGGCATTGCGCTCGATCGTGTCCTCGGTCCGACCATCCGCAATCACGAGGCCAACGCCTGTGATTCCCTGCGGCTGATACTGGGCGATCAACAGGTCAATCGTGGGGCCGAGCGCCTGGGCCAGCCCAAAACGGGGTGGGGGCGTTGCGGTGTCGCGCGGTAGCATCGCGTTGCGCGGGGGGGAAGCAGTCGCGTGCTGTGCCGCGCTCGACGGAGGCGCAGTGGATGGACCGAGGAGCGGGGCGGACGGCGAGGTGTGCCAGACGATCACCGAAACGACGAAGCCGACGAGGACAAGCGTGAGCAGGGTTTTCCGCGCGCGCCGCTGCCCACTACCCACTTGCCGATATCGTCGTCGCTGATCGTTACGCTTGTTCAGTCTGTTACCTCCCACAGTCAATCATGATTGTACCGAGCGTACGGACGGACGACAACCCGGCGATTGGCGCTTGGACACGACATAATATATTCTTCAATATAAGTTCGATCTTGCATAACAAAATGTGGTATAGTCTCGTTAATCAGAGTGAGCAATGCGTGACTATACAGTCGCGCGGACATTTCCTCGGACGGCGACGGCATCGCGCCGGGGTGACCGTCGCTCTTTGGTCGCTGCTCTCGCGTGCTTTCTCGTGCGTCGGCTGGAACAATGGAAATTGGGAGTACCAATGGCGATGGATAATGCATGGCGAGAGCCAGCCACGGCGATTGATCGCATCACACACCAACGCGACGACGCGTATGAGCAGCACTCGTCACCACTGAATCCTATCCTCGATCTGCCGCAGCGGCTCACTCGCGAGCAGGGGCGCGATGCATCTTCAGCGAATGGGCGAACGTCCAACACAGCGACCGCGCCCTTCGATGCCCTCGCGATCCCCGTTGTCCATACCGATCGTTTCGGCATCGTGACGGGTTGGAACCGTGCTGCCGAAGCGCTTTTCGGCTATTCGGCGCGTGAGGTGATGGGTAGATGGCTCCCCGCCATCCCGCCGGAGGAAGAAGAACGCTACGCGCTCTTCCGGCAGCGCGTGCTGGCAGGCGAAATCATCGCAAATGTCGCGGTGGAGCAGATTCATAAGGAAGGACAGCGCGTGAGCGTCCTGCTTTCCGCCGCGCCGTGGTATGTGGACGGAGAGATTGTTGGTGTCACGACGACGCTCACAGACCTTTCCACGCAGCGCGCGCGCGAGTGGGAACTGGTCGCACAGGTTGGCGCGGAAACGCGGCGCGCGCGGGACGCCGCGTATATCGTCGCTGTCGCCGCTGCCTGCGCCACTGCTGATGACGAGCGCGCGATCCTCCGTGCACTGGCGGAATGTACCGCCGAATGGTCGGATAGTGCCGGGGTGGTGACGACTGGCGCGGGATACGGCGAACTCGTTGCCTATGCATCGTGCACCGCCGATGCGGACGGGCCGGTCGCCGCGCTTTTCGAGGCGTGCGCGAGCGTATCCGACCAGAGCGCACACACACTCGCCGCACCGCGCATCGTTGCGCTGCGTGAGGTGCTGTTCGGCGGCACTAGGACCACTCCCCGGTATCACACGCTCGTCTCTGCGCCGATTTTCGTTGCGGGCGCATGCATCGCCACGCTCTACGCAGCGGCGTGCGGCGCGCGCTCACCGCTGGACGAAACATCTCTCACGGCACTGGGGCGCGCCGCCGCGCATGCAGGGCAGGCAATCGTGCGGGCGCGGGCGCACGCGGACCTCACGGCGCGGCTCGATGCGCTCGAAGCGGCAAATCGCCAGAAGGACGACTTCCTCGCCACCGTTTCGCACGAACTGCGCACACCGCTGACGGCGATCCTCGGCTTCGCGCATATCATCGTGGAGAATGACGCGCTCGGCCCGGCCCGGCGTCGCGGCATGGCGGAAGACATCGTCGCGAGCGGCGGGCTGCTCCTCACGCAGGTGAACGACCTTCTGGACATCGTGCAACTCGGGGCGGGCCGTCTCGCCGTCTCGCCGGAGACGGTGGACGTGCGCGCCGTTATCGCCTGGTGTGAGCGCGCCGTACGCGCGCTGATGCACAGCAAGAACCTGCAATTCACGCACTCGATCCCGGCGGACCTGCCCCCGGCCCGCGCGAACACCGCACGCTTGCAGCAGGTCCTGCTCAACTTCCTCGTCAATGCCTACAAATTCACCCCGACGGGCGGCGCGGTGACACTCGCGGCGCGGGCAACGAACGGCAGCGTGGCGATCTCCGTGCGAGACACGGGCATCGGCATCGCGCCGGAGCACGCCGCGCGCATCTTTGAGCCATTTGCCCGCGTCGAAACCGAGTACACGCGCACCCAATCCGGCGCGGGCGTCGGCCTCGCCGTGGCGCGGCAACTCGTGGACCTGATGGACGGCACGATCGTCCTCGACAGCACGCCCGATATCGGCAGCAGCTTCACCGTGACACTCAAAACCGCGACCGAGGAATAACCCACCCCCGACCCCTCCCGACACGGGAGGGGAGCAAATGCGGGAGCGCGCGGGTCGCTGTAGACGAGAGGTGGACAGAACAACGCCGGAGTGCAGAATGAACCCCCTCCCGTGTCGGGAAGGGCCGGGGGTGGGTTATTCCCTAGCCTCCGTAGCGCCAGCGGTAGTAGTGCTGTCCGATGTTGCCGAACTCGACGCGAAACGCGGCATCGTTGTTTGGGTTGTAGGTCAGCACGCGCCGCTCGAAGGCCTGGACAAAGACCGTCGTCGTCTTCCCGCCAATCGGCACTTGCGCAATGATCACTGGCGAGATGGGGTAGCCGGGCGTCTGGTCAATCGCAATGCCCGCATCGGCCAGCCGCTTGATGAAATCCTGGAACGGGCTGTAGACGACCTGACCGTAGTGATTGGACGGGTCCGCGACATATGTGAAGGTGTCGCCGGACGGCGTATCGAACTGCGCCGCGTACGGCTTCGCGTTCTCGGCGGTGAGCGGTGTGAACTGGTGATTGCCCGCAGCGATGTAGGCGCTGAAGGTGTTTGCATTGGTCGGGTCGTAATACTCAGCGAATTTGCTGAGGTCGGCATACGTCAATCCGGTCGTGCCCGGATCGCCCGCGATATTGATCTGCGCGGGGCTACGCTGCTCGAACGTGCCGTCGCCGAGTTGCACCTTGCCGCCCTTCAACTCCACCGTCAGGAGACCCGTCGTGACACGGGCATTTGGGTCGAACTGCTCCATACGCGCCTTGTCGAAATACTGGACCGTCCGCTTGCCGCCGGGCGCTTCCTTGTATGGCTCCTGCTGCCCATCGCGGGCGGTGGCAAGTGGCCCCCAGAAATTCGGCTGGATGCCTTCTGCCTGCTTCCAACTCGCATCAATCATCGGCGACGCATAGCCGGAGGCTGCCTGCGCGCCCATCGTCCCGACCCAGAGCGCGACCAGCGCGACCGAAAGCGTGACACCCCATCGTTGACGCATGAACCAGTCCCTTCTCATCGCCCGCATCGTCGCGGGTGTAATTCAACGCTTCATCGCGCGCAACACCGCATGCGTCACGCATCCCCGTAGACGTCCGGCCCATTGTACCGGTTCACCCCCGCGCAACAACCGGCGAACGCTCATTGCTTCAATTTCCACTGCTCGTACGCGGCGAGGGTTTCCGCGTTCGGCGGGTAAACGCCTTTGATGCTCCGGCCGCTGTCAATCAACTCGCGGATGAAGATCTCTTTCGGCTCGTACTCCGCCGCTTCCGCCGCGACGTCCGCCGCCATCGCTTGCGGCAGGACGATCACGCCCTCGCCGTCGCCGACGAGCAGATCGCCGGGGCAGACCATCACGCCGCCGCAGGCGATCGGCACCTGAATGTCCGCCGCGAAGTGCTGCGTCGTGTTGACAGCGGCGTGCATCCCGCGCGCATAGATGGGCTGGCCAAGATCGCGAATGCTCGGGGTGTCGCGGAAGGCGCCGTCGGTGACGATGCCCGTCGCGCCGCGCATGAAGATGCGGGCGGCGAGGATGTCGCCGAGGCTCCCCGCGTTCGTATTGCCACGCGCGTCTATAACGAAGACCTCGCCCGGTCCGACCGTCTCAACGCCCTGACGCTGGAGGTTTGTCAGATCATCCAACCCCTCGCCGCCGGGCATATCCTCCCGCGCGGGGATGTAGCGCAGCGTGAATGCCCGCCCGACCATGTGCGTGTGCGGGTTGAGCGGCAGCACCCCCGCCATGAAGACCGACCGCACCCCCCGCCGCATCAGCAGCGCGGAGAGCGTCGCCGTCCCCACCTGCTCCAGTTGCACGAGCGTTTCCGCCCCAATCTCCACCCGCCGCCGAATATCCGTCGCAGGCATCCTATCCTCCTCAGTCGGAATCGAAACCGATTGAACCGCAGAGACGCAGAGAGGCACAGAGAATACGAGAAAAGAAGGATAGCACGGCCTCGTTTCCTTTTCTCTTTATTCCGCTCCTCTGTGTTCCTCTGCGTCCTCTGCGTCTCTGCGGTTCAATCCGCTTTCATCCTCGGTCAGTTTGGTGGCGAGGCGGCGGAGGGCGATGGCGCGCCAGCCGAAGGCGTCAAAATGCCAGACGCCGCGCCCACGGCGGGGGGGTTGCAGTAGGTGGGGCGGGAAGCCGTACGCCGCGCCGAACTCGATCAGCAACTCGCGGTCGCTCGAAAGGACATGGCAGTACTCGCCCGTGCCGAAATGCGGATGCGACCAGCGGAAAAAGTGCAGGGCAATCCCGCCCGTTTGCGCGTAGGCCACCGCCTCTCGTACCGCCCGCCGCTCGAACACCCGCACCGGCATCGCCATCGTATGCGTCATGGAATCACTGGAAACCGATTGAACCGCAGAGACGCAGAGGACGCAGAGAGGGAAAAGAGAAAGAGAAAAGAAGATTGGGAGAGAGATGCATCCGAGAATGTGCTCCCGCTTCTATCCCCTTTCTTTCCCTCCTCTTTGTTTTCTCTGCGTCCTCTGCGTCTCTGCGGTTCAATCGGTTTCTCCCTAGATGGACGGTTTGAGCTGGCAGCCGTCTACGGCGATGTTGGCGCCGGTGACGAGGCTGGCGCGGTCGGAGCAAAGGAAGACGCAGACATTGGCGATCTCCTCCGGTGTGCCGAAGCGGCCGAGGGGCATGTCGTTGGCGATGAATGCCGCGATGCCTTCCGGATCGCGCTCCTTGCGCCGCGCCCAGCCGCCGCCCGCGAACATGATCGAGCCGGGTGAGACGGCGTTGACACGGATGCCGTCCGGCCCCAATTCCTTCGCCAGCGAACGGGCGTACATGATCTCGGCCGCCTTCGCCGCGTTGTACTGCGGCGAGCCGCCGACCTGCCAGCCGGAAACCGAGGAGACGATGAGGATGACGCCGTGCCGCTGCGCCTGCATCAGCGGAGTCACGGCGCGGCTGGCCCGGACGGCCGCATTGAGGTTGATGTCGAAGGTGTACTGCCACGCCTCGTCGGTATTGCCGCCCATGCCGCCGCCGACATTGTTGACAAGAATGTCCAGCCCGCTGAATGCCGCCGCCGCTTCCTGCACGACGCGCTCGACATCCGCCGCGAGGGTGAGGTCGCCCGTCAATGCAACGGCTTCCGCGCCCTGCTCCCGCAGTCGTTGCGCCGCTGCCTCAACATCCGCCGCCGTTCGCGCGGCGAGGGCGACCCGCACGCCTTCCGCCGCCAATGCGTCCGCGATTGCCGAGCCGATCCCCCGACTCGCGCCCGTGACGAGCGCCCGTTTGCCAGCCAATCCGAGTTCCATGCTGCTCCTTTCCGTCGCAAGTGACGAGTACTGAGTGCTGAGTGCTGAGTGCTGGGATGGCAACTGCGGGAAGCGTCTCATAAGTGATCGGTCAGGCCGCGTGTGTTTCGCAGACGCGCTGATCCCACTCGTCATTGAGGATCGCCAGCCGTAACGCGATCTCCCCGGTCGCTCGCTCCCGCCACCAGCGCTTCCCCCGTCTTCCTTTCAAGCGCCGGTTGACGACGAGATCCACCCCCTTTTCCACCGCCCCGCTCCCAATTGTCTGCCCCGCCGCCCGCCGTACCGCGTAATCGGGAATCCGCCCGGCATGTGTCCGTAAATACCCGGCGA
>JBBSFO010000008.1:0-21258 GCA_038238655.1 Thermomicrobiales bacterium
GAGCGTTTCCACCTGAATGACCATGGATCAGCAACCCCAGTATGCCCGAACAGCGGGCCATTGTTCCCCGCGACGTCATCATACATGCTCGGGTCGCTCGTTTCGTGTTTTGCTAGACATTCCGCATGTTGCCGTTATGCTGCACCGGGCGGAGAGTCGCATGGACGTATACAATGATGCCCGGTATCGGCCTGTGAGCATCCAACAAGGGGAAAGGGTGGGCCAGCGATGAGCATTTCCTGGGGTATCCACGTCGGGCAGCAGAATATTTCGATGGACGAATTGCGCCGCCTCTGGAAGTACGCCGACAACAACGGCTTCGGCTGGCTTTCCGTCTGGGATCACCTCTACTGCGCGACCAACGACGCCGACCCGCACTACGAGGCGGTCGCCTGCCTCGCCGCGCTCGCCGCCGATACGAAGAATCTGCGTTGCGGCTGTATGGTCTTTGCCGTGCCGTACCGCAACCTCGGTTTGCTCGCCAAATCGTTCCTGACGCTCAATCATCTTTCCAATGGGCGCTTCGAGCCGGGGCTGGGCGCGGGCTGGCACGAGCCGGAGTTCCGCGCCTTCAACTACCCTTTCGCGCCGATCAAGGAGCGGATGGACATGCTCGACGAGGGCATGCAGGTAATGCGCAGTTTCATTGACAACGAAGTGACGGACCACCACGGTCGGTTCTTCGACTTCACGAACGCCTACATGAATCCGCGCCCGGTCGGGAAACTGCCCCTCTGGATCGGGGGACGCGGCGAGAAGCGGACGGCGCGCATGGCCGCGAAGTATGCCGACGGCTGGAACATCGCCTACGTCTCGCCCGAGGACCTGACGCACAAAATCGAGGTATTGCACCACTGGTGCGAGGTCGAAGGGCGCGACCCGGCGCAGATCGCCGTCGCGACGCAACTCGGCTTCTTTATGTCCGCCTCGGATGATCCGAAGGTAATGGAGGCCACAGAGGCTGAGATGCGCCGCAAGGTGCCGCATCAGGACCCGGCAGGCCAGTTGATCGGCAGCCCGGCACAGGTCGTCGAACGGCTCCGCACGTACGAGGCGATGGGCGTCAAGGAGATCAATGTCGCTATCCGCCCGCCCGTGGACTGGGCTGCACTGGAAACTTTCGTCAACGAAGTCATGCCGCAATTTCGGTAGGGGCGGGAATCGAACCACCAAGGACACCAAGGACACAAAGGGGAAGCAGAAGAGGTTGGAGTTCCTTTTTTTCTCTTGGTATCCTTGGTGTCTTGGTGGTTCAACTTTTTCTCTCGGGAGTGAGCGATGAGCGAGCGAGTGCGGTCGGTTTGGGACAGTGTGGACCGGACGGGCGATCCGCAGTGGTACCGGAGCTATCTCGATGCGTTCAACGCGATGGAGACGGTGCGGGCGTGGAAAGAGCGCTCCTTTGGCATGCTTGCGGTCGAGCCGGGGAATCAGCTGCTCGATGTCGGCTGCGGGCTGGGCGGGGACGCGATTGCGCTCGCAGCGCGGGTGGGCGTGGGTGGGGACGTCGTCGGAGTAGATAACAGTGCGCAGTTGATTGTTGCGGCACGGGAGCGGATTGCCGGGTCGTCGCTGCCAGTGGAGTTTCGCGTCGGCGACATCTACGGGCTTGACTGCGCGGATGCGTCGTTCGATGGTTGCCGTGCCGACCGTGTTTTCCAGCATCTCGACCGGCCCGCCGCCGCGCTTAACGAACTGATCCGCGTCACGAAGTCGGGTGGACGCATCGTCGTTGGCGATCCCGATTGGGAGACGTTGGTTTTCGATGTGCCGCAGACGGCGGTGACGCGGACGATTCTGAACTTCGTCTGCGACAGCCATCGCAATGCGTGGATGGGACGCCAACTATATGCGCAGTTCCGCGCGGCGGGACTCGCCGATGTCGCGGTCGCCGCCGACACGCTCGTGTTCACCGACTATGGCCTGGCCGATCTTACCGTCGCGCTCGGTACCCGCGTCCGGCAGGCGCAGGACGCCGAAGTGATCACCGAACACGAGGCCGCCGAATGGCTGGGTGCGCTCGCGGCATCGGCGGACGCGGGCCGCTTCTTCGCCGCGATGACCTGCTTCACGGTCAGTGGTCGCATACCGGACGCGTAACCCATCGGTGGCGGCGGACGTCAGCCGGCTGAATGTCACTGCCGCGGGCTGAAACCCGCCACCACCGGGCTACGTCACGCCACACGTCGGTGTACGCTTCTCTGATCGCTGGTTATCTCGCGCGTGAGGTCGCAAACTATCCGGGCGTTGCCGCCCCCTGTGTGTTGACGCAGAGCGCGTAGACGGACTGGCTGGCGGTCATGAACACGAGGCATGACCATGCGACTACACAAGCGTGAGTAGCCCGATGGTGGAATCGGCGGAAAATGCTTCGATGGCGTCGCGATATGTGCGTAGCATCATTTCGATGTGCCGCGTTGTGCAATTGCCGAATCGTAGCCAGATGATCTTCGGCGGGAATCCGTACAGCATACCGAAGTCGCCGAAATCAGCGTCTTTCGTGACAATGATGAGGTGGTTGATCCGCGCATATGCCCAGATCTCCTCGTCTGACGCCGATCCCTTCCCGATGAGCGAGACATGAAGGGCATCTTCGCATATATCCGACAGTCGGACTGCGAGGCGCGGGGAGAGATTCTGATCGAAGAGTAATCTCATACACTGGCGATCAGGGTCAATCGCTCACGATCCGCTGCATAACTCAAACATGCTCGGACATCGGCCTCGGTTAAATAGGGGAAATCCGCGATGATCTCTTCGGGCGTCATGCCCGCCGCGAGGTATGATAGTACGTCGTAGACGGTGATACGCATCCCGCGAATACACGGTTTGCCCCCCCGCTTGCCCGGCTCCATGGTAATAATGGATTGGTATGAGGCCTGCATGCTGTCTCCCGAGCCTTCTATTCGTACGACATGCGATAGTGTACCACCGCCACAGCCGGAGCTTTTTTGTGGCGACAGGCTTTTTCGTATCTACTATCCGGGCGCTGCGCCCTGTGTGTTGACGTAGAGCGCATAGATGGACTGGCTGGCGGTCATGAACAGGCGGTTGCGTTTCGGGCCACCGAAACAAACGTTGGCGCAGGATTCCGGCAGGCGGATGCGACCGATCAGTTGCCCCTGTGGCGTGAAGACGAGCACTCCACTGTAACCGAGGCCGACTTCGCCCGCCGCGCTCGCGCACCAAAGATTACCGTGGACATCAGCGCGCAGGCCGTCCGGCCCGCAATGCACGCCATCCACCCGCATATCGGTGAAAACTCTGGCATTCGTGACCGTGTTCGCGTCCGTGACATCGAAGACCTTGATGTCGCGCGGCCCCGGCCCCGTGTCGCAGACGTACAGTTTGCGGTAATCAGGCGAGAAACATAGGCCATTTGGTCGGGCGAGTTCGTCGGTGATGAGATCAATACGACCACTCGGATCAATACGGTAAACCGAGGTCGGCAATTCTTGCTGCTCGCCGCCCGCATCCGTCGTGCCCAGGCGCGGGTTGAATGGGCCGTCTTCGTCGGGCTGGCCCTCGTAGAGCGAGTTGCCGTAGGGCGGATCGGTGAACCAGATGCTGCCGTCGGGATGCGGGACGAGATCGTTCGGCGAGTTCAGCCGCTTGCCATTGTAATTGTCCACAAGCACCGTCATCGAGCCGTCGTGCTCCCACCGGACGACGCGGCGGCTAAAGTGCTCGCACGTCAGTTGTCGCCCCTGGAAATCGAACGTATTGCCATTGCTGTTGCGCGACGGCCTGCGGAAAACGGTCACGCGGCCATCGTCCTGCAACCAGCGATATTGGACATCGTCGCCAACATCGCTCCAGACGAGATAGCGGCCCGAACCGGACCACGCCGGCCCTTCCGCCCAGAGCGCCCCCGTCCAGAGGCGCTGGATCGGCGAGCTGCTCTGGATGACCTGCCGAAACAGCGGATCAACAACGACTACGTCCGGATCCGGGTAGATGTTTCGCGGCGCGTCCGGCCCCCACTGGCGCGGGGGGGTCGTGACGATACTCGGCGGCGTGCCGGTCGCCGACGTATGGGCAGTGGGCGTATCCTGCGTCATGGGTGGTCCCTCCCTTTCTTGAAGCGATTATCGCGGCGTTCTGTACTTCCCCAATCATGCACTACCATACCGCCGAGCGGAACAGCCGCATCGGTACTACCCCGGAAGTTTATTGGACAGAGCGGAAACGCAGCGCCCAGCGGATGAGCGGCACTTGCAGCGGCAGGCGTAGCCAAGTGAGGGCGATGATTCCCGACGCAAATGGCGTGTTGGTTTGAAGGCTGTCAAGCGCCATCTGGATATTTGCGGGAAAGACGGCAACGAGCAACGCCGCAGTCGTAGTCGCGCCCAGTCGCCGCGTGCGCGGAAGGGCGAGAAGCGCCACACACGCCAATTCGCACGCGCCGCTTGCGGCGACGACGGTGGCGGCATGCGCGCGGAGCGGCGCGGGAACGATGCGGCGGTACGGGCCGGGCACAACGAAGTGGAGGACACCCGAACCGCCGACGAGGAGACACAGCCCGAGCAGGGAAAGTCGCGTGCGGCTCATGTGTGGTCTTCGATCAACGTCGTGACTTTCCAGAATGGCATCATATCCCCTTTGTTGTACCAACCAGGAATCATCCCGGCACCAACGGTACCGTATTGGCGGCTATCGTGCGAGGGGATTTGGTTCCTCGTTCGCATTGACAACGCGTGAGTGCGTTGTTATTGTCCCTCCACGTCCAAGAAATCGTGCTTCACATTGTGCAATTGCCGTACCGCTCGGGCTGGATGATCGGTCCACCTATGCAAAGTCGTTCTTCCCCGGTCGCCGACCTTCGTCGCCGTTGTGCCGGGTCCAACAACAGGCATCGTACGCGGACGGTTAAAGGGTAGCACCGGGGAGATGGTAGCGGTGTGGTGGGAGCACGTTAGTGTGTGACGTGGCCAGCAAAGTGGGAGGAATACACGGTGGAACGGAATGACCAGAACAACGAGCGACAGGTCGGGCTTCTCTATGCGGCGGCGCTCACCGGACGCCTTTCCCGACGCGAGGTGTTGAAGCGTGGCGCGGCCCTCGGGGTGAGTGCGTCGGCGCTCGCAGTGTTGCTCGCCGCCTGCGGTGGGAGCACCTCGCCCGCGCCGACGAGCACGGCGGGCGGCGCGACCCCCGCAGGTGGAAATGCGGCGGCTACACCGACGAAAGCGGCGGGTTCAGCCGCATCTCCCGCCGCGAGCGGGGGCGCGAAGCCAGCTCTCGGCTCGGAACTTGTCGGCAAACTCGAAGGCCCGGAAGTCATCACTGACCCTGCGCAGATTCCCAAGTCGTTCAAGGAAGCGCCCCAACTGGCCGATCTGGTGAAAGCGGGCAAACTGCCGCCCGTCGAGCAGCGCGTCAGTCAGGAGCCGATGGTCGTCAAGCCGCTCAATGAGATCGGCAAGTATGGCGGCACCTGGCGCCGCGCCTTCACCGGCCCCGGCGATGGCGAAAACGGCAACCGGATCAATTCGACCGACAAAATCCTCTTCTGGGACTACACCGGTAACAAGATCATCCCATCGCTGGCGAAAGGGTACGAACTGAGCGCGGACGGCACGAGTTGCAAGATTTTCCTGCGCAAAGGCGCGCGTTGGTCGGACGGCGAGCCGTTCAACGCGGACGATTTCGTCTTCTGGTACCAGGATATCTATCAGAACAAGGACCTTCTCCCCGCCGGGACGACCGAATTCTCGATCAATGGCAAGCCCGGCACGCTGAACAAGATTGACGACACCACGGTGGAGTACAAATTCCCCGAAGCGTATCCGGCGATCGTGGAAGTCCTCGCCGGTTCGACCTCGCTCGGCGGCGGCCACGCGTCTAAAGCGCCGCGTGGTGGCCTGATGGGCAGTTACGCGCCCGCGCACTACCTGAAGCAGTTCCACCCGAAATACGCCGGTCAGGACAAGGTGGACCAGATGGCGAAGGACGCCAAGTACGACAACTGGACCTTGTTCTTCAAGTTCAAGAATGACTGGCAACTGAACACCGAACTACCGGTGATGTGCCCATGGAAGACGACCGCGCCGATCAACACGACGACCTGGGTGCTAGAGCGCAACCCCTTCTATTGGTCGGTGGACACCGCTGGGAACCAACTGCCCTACATTGACAAGATCAGCATGTCGAACGCAGAAAGCATCGAAGTCGTTGGATTGCGCGGCATCGCCGGCCAGATTGATTACCAGTCCCGCAACATGGAACTGACCAAACTGCCCGTCTTCCTCCAGAACCAGAAGCAGGGCGACTACACCGTCCATCTCGATCCGGGATTGGTCGGCTCGGATGCGTCGTTCTACTTCAACCAGTCGTACGATGGCGACGCCGAGATCGCGAAGTGGGTAACCAGCAAAGACTTCCGCAATGCGTTCTCGCTCGGTATTGACCGCGCTCAACTGAACGAAGCCTTCTGGCTCGGCCTTGGCACGCCCGGTTCGCCTATCCCCGAGGATACCTCCCCGTACAATCCCGGCCCCGAGTGGCGCACCAAGTGGCACATCAAGGACACGAAGCAGGCGAATGACCTGCTCGACAAGGCCGGGCTGACCAAAAAGGACAGCGAGGGCTACCGCCTCCGCACCGACAATGGGCAGCGGCTCCGGTTGCCGATCACCGCGATCAGCGGCTCGTTCCTCGATTTCGGCCAGATCGGCGAGATGGTCACGCAGCACCTGAAGGTGATCGGCCTGCAACTCGACATTTTGGTGCAGGAGCGGACGCTGGCGACGACGAACGCGCAGGGGAACAAGCAGCCGATCATGCTGTTCGTCTGCGACGGCACGGAGAAATTGTCCCTTTGGCCGCAGTACACGCTGCCGCTCAACGCGACCGATGCGTATCTCGGCCCAGTGTTCGCGAACTGGTACGGGAGCGGCGGCAAGGTCGGGAAGCAGCCGACCGATCCAGAACTACTGAAGGCAATTGCGATGTTCCAGTTATCGTTCGGCAAACCGACGGAGGAACGGTACAAGCTCTGCCAGGAGGTCTGGAAGATTGCGGTCGAGCAGTGCTGGACGGTCGGCACCGTCGGATTGTCGCCGGCGCAACTGGGCGTGCGGATCGTCAAAAACAATGTTGGCAATGTGCCGGCGCGGCAGGCGAACGGGCAGGCCGTCCGCACTCCGTGCTCGTCGCAGCCGACGACGTTCTACTTCAAGAGTTAGCGGGAGAATCCGGGGACTGGATCGGTGGTAGCAGACGTCCACACCTGCCGTTCGGCAGGCAGGAAAGCCCGTTACCACCACGACACACAGGCGAGGTGGTAGCGTGGCAGCGTATATCCTCCGGCGAGCGATCTTCGCGGTTATCACAATCTGGGCGATTTCGGTGATCTCGTTCTTCATCATCCAACTGCCGCCGGGCGATTACGTGAGCGCCTACATCGCGGAACTCCAGGCCGGTGGGTCGCAAGTGACCCAAGAGACGATCACGCATTTGCGCAACGAATACGGGCTTGACCAGCCCTTTCTCGTCCAGTACGGCAAGTGGATGCGCCGGATTGTGCATGGAGACCTCGGCGTGTCGCTCCAGTACAAACGGCCGGTGGTGGATATGATCGGCAGCCGCCTCGCGCTGACGATGGTCGTCTCGATCTTCGCGCTGCTATTGACGTGGGGGCTTGCCCTGCCCATCGGTATTTATTCCGCCGTCAAGCACTACTCGATTGGTGACTATCTCTTCACACTGGTTGGGTTTATTGGCCTCGCGGTGCCCAACTTCCTGCTCGCGTTGATCATCATGTACTTCGCCTTCAAGTACTTCGGCGCGGATATTGGTGGGTTGTTTTCCGCTCAGTATCAGGACGCGCCATGGAGTTGGGCGAAGCTCGGCAATCTGCTGACGCATATCCCGGTGCCGGCCGTCGTCCTCGGCCTCGCGGGGACGGCGCAAGCGATCCGCATTTTGCGCGCCAACCTGCTGGACGAACTGCGGAAGCCATACGTCGTCACGGCGCGGGCGAAGGGGCTGACCGAGATGCGCGCGATCCTCAAGTACCCGGTGCGCGTCGCGCTCAATCCGTTCGCCAGTACGATCGGCTACACCTTGCCGTACATCGTTTCCGGGAGCATTATCGTCTCGATTGTCCTCAGTTTGCCGACGGTTGGGCCGTTGCTCCTGAGCGCATTGCAGGCGCAAGATATGTTTCTGGCCGGCGCGATCATCCTGCTGCTCGGCACGCTGACGGTGATCGGCACATTCCTGTCGGATATGCTGCTGTTGTGGATTGATCCACGGATTCGGTTGGTACGCTGATGGCGGAGTTGACGAATATCCCCGGCGGCAAAGTGATTGATGAGGGATTCCTCGCCCCGGACACGCCGGGCATCCCGGAGGTTGCCCTGCGCGAAGGCGACCTCGCCGAGGAGCGCATTTCGGTCGCGACGCAGCGGCAATTAATGTGGCGGAGATTCCGCAAGCATCGCGTGGCGCTGGTCGCGGGAGTGATCGTCATTTTCGCCTATCTGGTCGTCATCTTTGCCGGGTTCCTCGCCTACGCCAGCCCGGAGGCGTCCGACGCGCAACTGTCACTCATCCACCCGCAACGTATCCATTTCTTCGACGGACGCCGGTTCAGTCCATATGTCTATGCATTAGAAGGCGCACGCGACCCGAAGACGTTCAAGCGGGTCTATCAGCCGAACCCGGAGAAGAAGATTCCCGTCGCGTTCTTCGCCCGGGGCTTCGACTACAAACTGTTCGGCCTGATCCCGACCGACCGGCACCTGATTGGCCTCAACGCGCAGGATGCGCCGCCCTCGCTCTTTCTGCTCGGCACCGATGTGCAGGGGCGCGATGTCTTTTCCCGGCTCGTCTACGCGACGCGCATCTCGCTGACGATCGGCCTCGTCAGCGTCGCCCTCAGCCTCTTCCTCGGCGTCTTCCTCGGCGGGCTGTCGGGCTACTATGGCGGCATCGTGGACACGGTGATCCAGCGGGTGATCGAAATTCTCCGCTCGATCCCGACGATCCCCTTGTGGATGGGGCTGGCCGCCGCCGTCCCGAAGGATTGGAGCATCATCCGCGTCTACTTCGTCATCACGATCATCATTTCGTTGATCGGCTGGACGGGGCTGGCGCGGGCCGTGCGCGGGCGCTTCCTGTCGCTACGCGAGGAGGATTTCGTTACCGCCGCTGAACTGGCGGGCAGCAGCCAGTTGCGGATCATCTTCGTCCACATGGTGCCGCTCTTTCTCAGCAATATCATCGCCGATACGACGCTGGCGCTGCCCGCGATCATCATCAGCGAAACCTCGCTCAGTTTCCTCGGCCTCGGCCTGCGCCCCCCGGCGGTCAGTTGGGGCGTGATGCTCCAGCAGGCGCAAAATATTCAGGCAATCGTCATTTCGCCGTGGTTGCTGCTCCCGGCGGTGCCGGTGATCGTCGTCATCCTCGCGTTCAACTTCCTCGGCGACGGCCTGCGCGATGCGGCGGACCCGTATGGTGTATGAGGTGAAGCGCGAAACCATGAATAAGGAGAAGGAACAATCGCCGCTCCTGTCGGTGCGCGATCTGCGGACGCATTTCTTCACCGATGAGGGCGTCGTGCATTCAGTGGACGGCGTCAGTTTCGACATCTTCGCCGGCAAGACGCTGGGTGTCGTTGGCGAGAGCGGCTGCGGCAAGAGCGTCACGGCGCGCTCCATTCTGCGCATCGTCGAGCAGCCCGGCCGGATCATCGGTGGCGAAATCCTGCTGCGCCACCCGAGCGCGGACCCGGACTACCACGGGCCGGACGTGCCCGAAGTGGATTTGACGAAACTCGACGCGAACGGGCGGACGATGCGCTCGATCCGGGGCGGCGTGATTGCGCTGATCTTCCAGGAGCCGATGACCTCGTTCAGCCCCGTCCACACGATCGGCAATCAGATTCTCGAGGTGATCCGGCTGCACCGCCGCTGCAACAAGGCGGAAGCGCGCGCGCGCGCCGTGGAACTCCTCGACCGGGTCGGCATGTCGCGCCCGAGCGAGCGGCTGGACGAGTATCCCGTCCAATTGAGCGGCGGCTTGCGGCAGCGCGCGATGATCGCGATGGCGCTGGCCTGCGACCCGGCCCTGCTGATCGCCGACGAGCCGACGACCGCGCTCGATGTGACGACGCAGGCGCAAATCCTCGATCTGCTGCGCGAGTTGCAGGAGCAGAATGGTATGGCGATCATGCTGATTACGCACAACCTCGGCGTTGTCGCGGAGATCGCCGACGACGTGGCGGTGATGTACCTCGGGCGCGAGGTCGAGCGCGGTAATGTGGACGACATCTTCTACGCGCCGAAGCACCCGTACACGCGGGCGCTCCTGCGCTCGATCCCCAGTATCACCGCGCCCTCCCGTATCAAACTGCCGACGATTGCCGGCTCGATCCCGCACCCCTACAACCGGCCGACGGGCTGCCCCTTCCACCCGCGCTGCCCCGATTTCATGCCGGGCCTGTGCGACAAGCGCGATCCACCGCCGGTCATCGTCGGCACGCAGGAAACGAGCTGTTTCCTGTATACCGACGATGCGATACGACGGGATGGAGCGGCGTCGTGAATACGAAAACGAACGATGATCTGCTGCTGGAGGTGAAGAACCTCCAGAAATTCTTCCCGATCCGGCAGGGGTTTTTGCAGCGCGTGACGGGTCAGGTCCGCGCCGTTGACGACGTCAGTTTCGATCTGCGGGAGGGCGAAACGCTCTCGCTGGTTGGCGAAAGCGGCTGCGGCAAGACGACGACGGCGCGCTGCATCCTGCGCGCGATTCAGCCGACGGATGGCGAGATTCGTTTCCGTACCAACGCGAATACGATCGTGGATGTGGCGAAAGCACCCCGCTCGGCACTCAAGCCGCTGCGCAAGGAGATGCAACTGATCTTCCAGGACCCGTTCTCCTCGCTGAACCCGCGCATGACGCTGTTCGACATCATCGGCGAGCCGCTGAAGGTCAACGGAGTCGGCAACTCCGATGAGCGCGTGGAGCGGGTGACGGAACTGCTGCGACTCGTCGGCCTCCGACCGGAGTACATCCGTCGCTATCCGCACGCCTTCAGCGGCGGACAGCGGCAGCGGGTCGGCATCGCCCGCGCCCTCGCCCTTAACCCACGGCTGGTCGTCGCCGACGAACCCGTCTCCGCGCTCGATGTCTCGGTGCAGGCGCAGATATTGAACCTGATGCTCGAATTGCAGGAGCGGCTCGGGCTGACGTACCTCTTCGTCGCCCACGATCTCAGCGTCGTCAAGCATATCAGCGACCGGGTGATGGTGATGTACGTCGGGCAGATGGTCGAACTTGCCGACACGACGCGACTCTTCGCCACGCCGAAGCATCCGTACACCTCGGCGCTTCTGTCGGCGATCCCGCAGCCGGACCCGCGCGCCCGCTCGCAGCACACGACGATCCGGGGCGAGATCGCCAACCCGGCGAACCCGCCGAGCGGCTGCTACTATCACCCGCGCTGCCCCTACGCCGAAGAAATTTGCCGGACGAAAGCGCCGATCTGGGAGCAAATCGAGCCGGGCCATTACGTCCGCTGCCATCGCGCGCGCGAGATCGCCCTGCCGGGCATCGAACTCCCCGATATGCCTACCGCCTGAATGCGGCTGATCCGCCGGGATGGGAGGACGCGTCGCGGCTCAGTGACCGCGCGACAACGGTCATAAACGGCCATAGATGATCTTCTCTGAAGGCGCTGCTGGCTTATTGTGGCATCAGCGTGTACACGCGGACGTAGTCGAAATTCGCAGTGAATCCGACGCCACCCATCGCCACAAGACCAATGCGGGCATCTCGCCCAAGCGCGTCGGTCCATGCTCCACCCTGCGTCCACGCCACGCCATCGCGACTCGAATATGCGGTGTAGGTTCCTTCGCCCGCCCGGATACGTTTCTCGATCCGGAGATAGGTCCAGGCGCCTGCCGGTCCGACCACCGTATTGCCCTCGCGCGGGTAGCGCGGCGGCACCGGATCAATCGCTTTGGTGAAGACGACTTGCCGGGTCTGCTCGCGAGAGAGATGGACGAGTTTGAGGTAATTGCCGTCATCGCCATAGACAACCAGACCCGCTTGCACGAAGTTCTGGCAGCAGCCGTCCGGGGGCACGTCGAGCCACACGCGCGTCTCTACCGCGTACTCTCCGGGAGGCTCCGGCTCGGCCAGAATCCCGGCGGCGTGATCCTCGATGCCGCCCGTCTGTGTCGGGAAGCGCAGCGTGCCGTCTATCAGGCTCACGGTGTCTGTGGCGGGTGGGCGCACCCATTGCCACGGGCCGGACAGGGACATGAGGGTCGCGCCGATGGCGCCCGACGGCAGCGCGGAAAACTCGACCGAACGCGCCCGGTCGAGCCAACCGGGCCATTGCGCCTGATGGAAATCGAGCGCCGATCGCGGCGCGTCGCCCGGCTGGGCCGCCGGGGCAGGTTGCGGCGTGTCAGAAGGGCCAAGCCCACCATGCACGACGGGCCAGCCGTCGTGCCAATCGAGCCGGTCGAGGAGCGGCGGGCGCTTGGTCGTGGTGGTGCCCGCGAAGTACGGATCGTCCCGCTCCACTGCGTGATAGAGGATCCAGTCCTGGCCCGCGAAGTCGGTGAAAAGCGTGTTGTGCCCCGGGCCGATCCAGCGGTTGCCGTTCGCGCTCAGGACGGGTGTCCCGCCGACCTGGCCGGCCAGCAGCGATACCCCCTCGCGATCGGTGTACGGCCCGAGGATGCTCGCGGAACGCCCGACAAGCACGCTGTAGCCGGAGAGCGGGCCGTTGCAGCACTCACCGGAAGAGGCGAACAGATAATAGTAGTCGGCGTGCCTGACGATCGAGACGCCCTCATACCGGTTTGCGGCGGCGACCGGCACATCGCTGGCTGGCTCGGTCTGCAGGCCATCCGCCGATAACCGGCGCGCCGAGATGCCGCCGACGAAGCTTCCATAGACGAGATAGCGCTGGCCCGCGTCGTCGGTCGCGACGGCGGGGTCATAAACCCAGCGTCCGAAGCGCGACCCGGCTGGTGCGGGTTGTGGCTCCACAACCGGGCCACCGCTGTCGGTCCACGGGCCGGTCGGGCTTTCGCTCGTGGCAACCCCAATGGCGCTCCCTCGGCCGGGGAGCTGCGTCGCGTTGGTGGTGTAATACAGGTAGTATCGGCCATTGAAAAATTGGATGTCCGGCGCCCAAAGGCCGCTAAATCCGGCGAGCCACGACGGCCGCTGGCTGAAGGCGTCGCCCACATACTCCCAGTGGACCACATCGCGCGACCGCAGCATCGGCAGGAAGTGGCTATTGAGCCTGCCATTGGTGGCGCGGTCTGCGTCGTTCAGCGGATTCGTTGTGCAATACAGATACCAGAAGGTATCGCCCGGCTGCCGACCGCGGATGATTGCGGGATCTGGGCAACTCTCGAACGGCCCCGCAGCGGTCGTTTCGATGCTGAGCGGATTGGTGTACGTGCCCGCCGTGGTATCACTGCGGGCGAGTTCGGTCGGCGATGCCCATACCGTCGCGATCAGCAGTGCAGCGACGATGACACGTGCGGGCGGGCGAAACCGCGCACGCAGGCCCCGCGCTATGCGACTGCGAGAACGGCGGATCATTCACGCGCTCCATCTGTGCAGTGGTGCTGCACCATATCGCTGTCATTGGCACCCCTGCCGGAAAGGCGATTGTCCCTTCATCTTCCGCATTGTGCAAGAGCAGCCAGACGATTGCTCGGTACATTTTCCTTGTCGGTAACGCGCCGCACGGAGTCGTACCGCTATGGTTTTCTCATCGTGTTCTCATTTTTGCCCCGTCATCCTCTCAGATGCGTGACCCATCATGGGGATGTACCGGGGATGGCCCGGCATGCGACCCGGATCGCTCACGGCGTACCCCGGTGTCAATCGCGACAAATACGCGCGTTCGGAGGCACAGAAAATGGACAATGATGATCTTCCCGTCGGTCGGATTCACAGTCGCAGAGAGGTTCTCGCCTTGTTCGGCGTTTCCGGCGCGGCACTGCTCGCGACGGGCCTCGCCGTGCGCGCGGCGTCGGGGGGCGACTCCACGCAGCAAGCAAGTGTCGCTTCGCAGACATCTGCCACGACGGAGGCCGCATCAACAGCGATTTCTTCCCTGTGTGTCGTAACCCCGGAGGAGACCGAGGGGCCATATTTCGTTGATGAGAAACTCATCCGCTCAGACATCCGCCCCGATCCCTCAGACGGCGCGGCGCGACCGGGCGTGCCGCTACAACTCGCATTCTCCGTCGCGAGCATCGCCGGTACCGCCTGCGCGCCGCTCGCGGGCGCGACAGTGGACATCTGGCACTGCGACGCGCTCGGTGTTTACTCGGATGAGCAGGCACAAAACACCGTAGGGAAGAAGTTCCTGCGTGGTACGCAGGTAACGGATGCGAGCGGCATGGCGCGCTTCACGACGATCTATCCCGGCTGGTACATGGGCCGGGCTGTGCATATCCATTTCAAGATTCGCACGACCACGCCCGCGAATCAGTCGTACGAGTTTACTTCGCAGCTCTTCTTCGATGAGACACTGACGGATCAGGTCTTCACGCAAGCGCCGTACGCGAGCAAGGGGAAGCGCGACACACTGAACAGCCAGGACGGCATCTACGCGAATGGCGGGGACCAGTTGCTGCTGTCGCTGACAAAGGAGGGCGACGGGTATGCCACGACATTCAATGTCGGACTGGACCTGGCGAACGTCAGCGTTGGACAACCGGATGGTGGCGCGCAACCTGCGGGCGGTGGGCCGGGGGCGCCGCCGAATGGCATGCGGCCGGGCAACGGGGGGCCGGGAGCGCCACCCCGTGGTGGAGCGGGAATGCCGACAGGATGAAGAGACGAGCGCCAGCGATACTGATCTGCGAGTCGCAACAACGACATGTACTCAATCAACAGGAAAGGTATGAGATGACACACCGACTGACTTCCCGGCTTTCCCAGACACTCCGACGTGTTCTCGCCTCATCGCTTGTCGGCGTCGCTCTTGTCGCGGTGACCGCCTGCGGCGGTTCCTCGACCGCTACCCCCTTCACTTCGACGGCCACCACGGCGGCCAGTGCGGCGGCAACGCAGGCGCCTGCCGCCACAAGCGCCACCGCGGCTGTGGCTCCCACTGCTACTCGCCCCGCCGCGACAGCCGGACCTACAGTGGCTGCGCCATCGGCGGCGACGGTGGCGCCGACGACTGCGGCATCCTCACCCGTGAGTAGTAGCGGCGTCCCCGCTGCGACTGCGCAGAAGGTGAATGCCAATACCGCGACGCAGGCACAGTTGTTGGCGGCCTTCCAGGCCAACGGCATCCCGAATGCCGCGCAGTGGGTGCGCGAGGTGATGGAGTATCGGCCGTACCCGACTACCGACCCGACCTTTGCAAAGCTGCGTACCGAACTCGCCAAGTACAACCCAAGCCCCGCAGTGGTCGAGCAGATCGTCGCCAGTCTGTCGCTGTGACGCCGGTGGAGACGCGCGTGGATGCTACTCCCCGGTTGCTACGTCGCGGCTTGCTCGGGCTGGCCGCGCTGACAATCCTCGGGATTGCCGTGGAGTTGTACACGGAGCGTCACTGGACGCAGCCAGCCCAACTGATTGCGTGGGCGGCGCTCGCACTGACCGCCGTGGCGATCCTGCTGCTGCTCGGGCAGCCGACGGCAGGGCGGGTGCGCACCGCACAGATGGTGGCGGCGGTCGTGGTGGTGAGCGCGGCGGTGGGGGTATGGCAGCACATCGCGGCGAACTATGACGTGGGTCCGCTCGACCGCCGCTACGGGCAGGCCTGGGAGGGGATGTCGGCGCTGTCGCGCTGGTGGCTGGCGGCGCGGAAGGGCGTCGGGCCATCGCCGCCGCTCGCGCCCGGGGCGCTGGCGCAAGCGGGGCTATGCATCCTACTGGCGACGGTGCGCCATCCGGCCCTGCGCGCCAGGCGCGGCGATTCGGTGCGGGCGGAAGAGTAGCACAGCGTGATGCGGGCGGTTCGTATAGCACCTTTCCGGTGAACCGCCCGGGTTTCTCTCCTTGCGCGTAACGATCTTCGGGGTGCGCGAGCTACCCCGAAGATCGTGTCGTTGCTGTTTGTTCGCGATTATGCCGGTGGCTTGATCGCGCGCACGAATGCGCTGATAAACCGACCGGCGACCGCATCGGTCACCTGCGCCGCCGCGTCCGCCGAAGCGCCACAACACTCCGATCCACCGATATCGGCAGCGGAGTAGCGGTGAATTTCCTGAATCTCGACCGCCGCAAATCCGGCGGCGGTCAATTTGTCGCGGTATGCACGCGCTTCGAGCGCACCGGCGATACAACCCGTCCACAACTCGATGTCGCGCCGCACGGCATCGGGGATCTCCGGCTCGTCGGGATCGGCGTCGCGGATCACTACATCGCTGATTGCCACCCGCCCGCCAGGCCGGAGCACGCGATACGCTTCGTGCAGCACCGCATCCTTGTCCGTGCTCAGGTTCACGACGCAGTTGGAGATGATGACGTCCACCGTGTTTGCGGGCAGCGGGATAGCCTCGATCTGCCCGCGCAACCATTCCACGTTCGTCACGCCCGCCTTCCGCTGGTTTTCCCGCGCCAGCGCCAGCATTTCATCGGTCATGTCCAACCCATACGCCTTGCCCGTCGCGCCGACCCGCTGGGCGGAAAGCAGCACGTCAATCCCGCCACCGGAGCCGAGATCGAGTACCGTCTCCCCTGCGTGCAACTCTGCCAGCGCTGTGGGATTACCGCAGCCGAGGGAGACCGCCACCGCATCGGCGGGCAGCGCGGCTAACTCGGCGGTCGAATAGAGCGTCGCCCCGAACGCTTCCGTCGTCGTTGCAACGTTTTCTGTCGTGCAGCAGTCGGAACCGCAACATGCCGCGTCATTCGCCATCGGCAGCATCTGAATGGCAACCGGCGCGGGGGCGCAGCAGTCGTCGTCGCAACAAGACGACGCGCTGCTCGTCACCTGGCGGGCGGCGTTCGCGTAGCGCTCGCGTACTTTGTCCCGGATTTGTTCGTTCGTTCGCTTGGTGTCCATCAGCGTTTCTCCCTTTATATCGAAGATTGACGATGTTCGATCTCATACAGTGCAACCAGCCAATTCCTCGTCATACCTCCTTTGGTTAGACGGCCATGATGAGGCGTGCCGCTTCCGGGAACGCGTTCAGGCATTGCCGGTTGATCGCGTAGTAGATGAAGCTACCCCGTCGTTCCGCGCGGACGAAACAGGTCTCCCGAAGGATTTTCAGGTGGTGAGAGATTGTTGGCTGACCGAGCGGGAAACGATCAACGATGTCGCACACGCAGATCGGCTCGATATTCCGGGCCAGGAGATTCAGGATGCGGATGCGGGTCGGATCCGCCAGCGCCTTGAACCATTCGGCATATTCTTCCGCCCGCTCCACGGAGAGCGACGGCGCGGCGATCGTGCCGCAACAGCCGGTGACGGTGTCGTTCGTTTCTGTTCGTTCTATCGTCGTCGCGCGTGCCATCGTTTTCCTTCCCGTGTCGCAGGTAGGGTAGCAGACATATCGAAGTTTGTCAATATCATGACGAATTGGCAAGAAGCGCTATGAGCCACGAACGCACTGCGGGACAAATCGAATAGTGTGCCCAGATGCCCCGGCGCTCGACTACCACAAGGCCCGCTTCCCGCAGCACTTTCAGGTGATGGGAAACGGTCGCCTGACCGACACCGGCCCCGGGCAGGAGATTGCAGACGCAGACCGCTTCCCCCGCGTGCAAAAGCGTCAGCAGGAGCGTCAAGCGGGTTTCGTCCGCGATGGCTTTGAGTCGCGCCAGTTGCAAGGCGTTCGGTCGTACCACGTCCACGGGTGGCGCACAACTCGGATCATCAATCACCGGAAGCGCGCCGGACATTGTCCGTATCCTAGTCACCATGTCGCCTCTCCTATTCTGCGGGCATCCGCGCTCTCCTGCTATGTGCATGTCGTTGCGCCTCGATGAAGAGCGGTAGCCGCTGCTTGAGCGACTGCCGTACCGCCCGAAAAGTGGTGAGGCGCTCTTCTTCCGTCCCCGTTACGGCAGAGGGATCGGGGACGGACCAGTGGATGCGCTCGGGGTCGCCGGGGAAGATCGGGCAACTCTCGTTCGCCTGATCGCACACCGTGATAACGACATCGAATTGCTCGCCGAGGAAATCGAGCAGACTCTTCGAGTAGAGGCCGTCGGTGCCGATGCCTTGCTCGTGCAGGACCTGTAGCGCCAGCGGATGCACGCGTGTTACTTCCGTGCCCGCACTGAAGACTGCGAAATCCGGGCCGCCCATCTGTCGAAGCAGCGCCTCCGCGATTTGCGAGCGGGCGCTGTTGTGCGTGCAAAGGAACAGGACACGAATCGGCTCGGTCATTGATTCTCTCCCTCCGAAATACCACGATACACCCATGCGCCAATGAGTGCGCCAAGAATGGGGGCGAGGATGTACAGCCACAATGATGACCACGTACCGCTCATCAGCGCCGGTGCGAGCGAGCGTGCGGGATTCATGGATGCGCCACTGATCGGACCGGCGAACATCGCTTCCAATCCGACCGTTCCGCCAATCGCGAACGCAGCGGCCCGCGTGACCGCACGCGCATCGGTCGCCACCGACGTAATCACGAACATGAGAAAGAACGTGAGCACGACTTCCAGCACAAAGGATTGTGCCGCCGTTCCGTGCGGCAGCGTCGCGCCCAAATGCGCGACATTGCCAAAAAGGAGGCGCAGGAGCAGACTCGCCAGGAGCGCCCCGCCGACTTGACCGGCAATATAGGGCACAACCCGACGCCACGGGAAATGACCGGCCGAAGCGAAGGCAATCGTCACAGCGGGATTGAAATGCGCGCCGGAGATGTGGCCGACCGCACTGATCATCGCGAAGATAATCAAGCCGAAGGTCAATGCGATCCCGACATGCGTTACACCACCGTTCGTGATGCTATCAATAATGACCGCGCCCGTTCCGGCGAACACGAGGCCGAACGCCCCGACTCCTTCCGCGATGCTCGATTGTAGGAGTGGATGTATTCGGAAGCGCGCTCGTGCTGGTGTCGTCGTTCCTGCAACTGCCGCCATGTTCGCTCCATCATATAGATCGTCATCACTTTGATATGTATCAATATAGGAGGGCGGTAAGCCATTGTCAATCCGTCGAGCCTGATATCGGTGCATAACCCCGTTTTCTCGGTGAGGGATTGCGACAAGGTTTTGACACGTATTTAAGGAATGTCTCATGTTTTGTGTCGCGTATCGCGATATGATACCCATGGATGTGTGGGCAGGAACGGTGCGAAACGTGCAAATGCGCCCGGTACACGAGCGGGCGTGCAAAGGAAACCGCGAATGCCGTTATCACCCCAGACGAAAAAGCGACCCGGAAAGAAGATCACCGGCGGCCTCGTCGCCCTCAGTTCCGCCGCAATTGTCACCGTCTATGCCGCCGGGTACACCCAGACCCAATCCGCCGAAGCGCAATTCAATTTGCCAATCGCGACGACCAGCGTGCCGCCAACGGTGCAGATTGCTATCCCGACTCACACCGCTATCGCTACCGCTACTGCCATTGCGACCGCGGCAGCGGCAACGAGTAGATTCTTTCCGAGCAGCGGCATTCTCCCAACGACATCCGCGCCGACACCGACGACCGCCTTACTCCCGAGGACAACACCGACCCCGGCGAATACCGCCACACCAGCCAGCGTCGCCGCCGCGACGAGTGTGCCGAAAACGAGCGGGGCGGTCGGGACGTACCGAGACGGCTCGTACGTCGGCCTCGGACGTAGCCGTCACGGCAATATTGAGGTGACGGTCGCCGTGCAGGGCGGCAAGATCACCGCCGCGAAGATCAGCCAGTGCCTGACCCGCTATCCCTGTTTGATGATCGGCGCGTTGCCCGGCGAGGTCGTGGCCCAGCAATCGGCCACAGTGGACTTCGTTTCCGGCGCGACGGATAGTTCGACCGCCTTCAAGGATGCGGTGACCAATGCGCTGGCAAAGGCGTCATGAGTGGGGGCGTTGCGGCGCTGCACACGTACCGCCGCTCTGCTGTTTTCATGGACACGCTCGTCTCAATGCAGGCCCGCTCCGATCAACCGGAAGCGCACTTTGACGAGCGGGCCGGATGCGCCTTCGCGTGGTTCCAGCGGATTGAGCAGGTATGTAGCCGTTTCGATTCCGAAAGCGAACTCTCGCGCCTCTGCGCGCGCGTCGGGGAGCCGGTGCCGGTCAGCCCGCTGCTGTTCGAGGCCGTGCGCTTCGCCGTAGCCGTCGCGGGCCTGAGCGACGGCGCATTCGATCCGACGATCGGGCAGACGCTCGTGCGGCGCGGGTTCAACCGGCATTATCTTTCCGGGAAGACGACGGAAACTGCCGGTACTGCGGCGCATGCGTGGGATTCCGACGCCGATTACCGCGATGTCTCCTTCGATGCAGGCGCGGGCACGATTACGCTGCGAAAACCGCTGTTGCTCGATCTCGGCGCGGTCGCGAAGGGACTCGCCATTGATCTGGCAGCGAAGGAACTGGAATGCTTCACCCACGTGGTCGTCGAGGCAGGGGGCGACCTGCATGCGCGCGGACAGAATGCGGCGAATGAACCGTGGCACGTCGGCATCCGCCACCCCCAGCATGCGGACGCACTGATCGAGACGCTGCATATCTCGGACATGGCGGTCTGCACGTCCGGCGACTACGAGCGGCGCGATCCGACCGGAGACGGCCACCACTTACTTGATCCGCACACGGGTGCGCCGGTCGAAGCCGTCGCCAGCGCCACGGTAATCGCACCGACCGCGATGGTTGCCGATGCACTGGCGACCGCCGCCTTTGTGCTCGGCCCGACGCGCGGCCTTCGATTGCTCGAAGCGCAGGATGTGGACGGGTGCATCTATTCTGCCGCGCTGGAGCGTTCCGCGACGCGCGGATGGGCGAGGTATCTTTAATAATGACTTTTTCGACACTCAAGCGGTTTTTTCGCACGCCGAAGGGCTATCTCCTCCTCGTCCTCGTTTTGCTGACGACGATTGCGGCGGCGCCAGGGAGCATGCGTCATCTCCTGCCGGGCGTGATCGGGGCGATCGTCGCGGCGATGCTTGTGGATATCGCCATCGTCCGGCTCTGGCGCGGCGTCTGGTTCTTCCCCAGCGGCGCGATCCTTTCCGGCCTGATCGTCGCGCTGATCCTCAGCCCGGCCGTCGCGTGGTATGTCCCGGTCGCGACCGCCGCATTCGCCGTTGCCTCGAAATATCTGTTGCGCACCAGGCAGGGGCATATCTTTAACCC
>JBBSFO010000009.1:0-21121 GCA_038238655.1 Thermomicrobiales bacterium
GCCGCACTGAGGTCCGGCGCGGCACCGCCTCGTCGCCGTCGCCATCCATCCAGCACCCGTGCCCACTCCTCGCCGCACTGCGATACGCACACGCCCTCTTTACCATACACGTACGACGCAAGTGCATTGTTTCAGGTCCAACGGGAAATCGAACCACCAAGATACCAAGAACACCAAGTGAAATACGAAGCAGGATTCAGGAATTCTCTTTCTTCTCTTCTTGGTGTCCTTGGTATCTTGGTGGTTCGATTTCCCCTGCTATGCTCTCGCGACGACGAGCGCGTGGACGGATGCCGCGCCTGCCATATGCAGCGTCCGCGCGCAGGCATCGAGCGTTGCGCCCGTCGTTGTTACGTCATCGAGGAGCAGGATGTGTTGCCCATGTATCGCGTTCGGATCGGGGCAGGCGAAGGCACCGGCGACATTCGCGTGCCGCGCTGCGCGATCCTGCCCGACCTGCGACGGCGTGTTCCGCGTGCGGGCGAGCCAGCCCGGCATCACGGGCAGCGTCTCGCCCGCGAGTTGTCGCGCGATCAGCAACGATTGATTGAATCCGCGCTCCCGTTGTCGTTCCCGCGAAAGCGGTACGGGAACAATTGCGTGAGGAACCGGCACACGCGGTAGCGCCGGGCGCGCCATCGCCGCGAGGACGGCGGCATAGCCGCGCTGCCCCTCGTACTTCAGCGCGTGGATGCATTCGCGCACCGGCCCGGCGAACTCCGTCGCGGCGACCATACCATCGAGCGCAGTCGGATACGCGCGGCACTGCGGGCAGAGGCCGGGCCGGGCGGCGCTACGTCCGCATTTTGGGCAAGCGGGCGGCTGAATCGGCGTGATTGCCGCCGCGCAGGTGGAACACAGCAGCACGCCGCGCGCCCCGCACCCCGCGCATCGGGGCGGAAAGACGACATCGAGCGCCCATTCCCAGAAATCGCGCATCATTTCCGCCTTGGTATGGTCAAGGTTCGCTCGCAGGATGGTAGCGATCCGACCCCAGATGCACAAGGAGCGATCCGGCAGACGGCATGTTTCTCAATGATGCGGATACTCTCTCTGCTACAATGCGCGTCTGTCCGGTCGGTAGCGGGCAGATGGAGGACAGCGCACAGGATGACGGTCACGGAACGACGGCGCGGCGAGAAACGGCCGCAGAGCCTGAACGGTCACGAGCGGACGGCGCGCGGGCTGGTCGAGCGGTTCATGGCGGAAGAACTCTGGCGACGGCCCCGGTATGCGTGGCATCGCTTCTGGGGCGATGTTAACCCGTTGCCGCGCACGATGCGGCAGGTCTGGGACTTCGCCGCCGGGGACGCCGATTACGCCGCACACATGGTCAATGGCTCCCCCGATGAAACGACGCTCCAGCGGACCGGCGAAAAAATGGCGCAGCGGTTGATCGCCGCGCTCGCCATCGCGCCCGATCACACCGTCCTTGACCTCGGCCCCGGCGTCGCGCGCGTCGGACGGGAACTGGCGCCGCACGTCCGCCGCTGGGTCGGCGCGGACGTTTCCCGCAAGATGCTCGACCGCGCCGCCGAACGGATGCATCACCTGCCAAATGCCACCTTCGCACACATCTCCGGCGACGGCCCACTCCCCTTCCCAGACGGTACATTCGACCGCGCCTACGCGCACCTCGTCTTCTTCCACATTGACAAACAGGAGATGTGGGAATCCATCCGCGAGATCGGGCGCTGCCTCAAGCCGGGCGGCATCCTCTACGCCGACACCTGGAACCTGCAAAACGAGGACGGTTGGCAGCGCTGGCTGGCGGAAGTCGAGCATTATCGCGGGCGGCGGCGACCCGTCCATCACAACCGCTGGAGCACCGAGGCGGAAATGCGCACCTTCGCGGAGCGCGCAGGCCTCGTCACGCTCGCCTGCCTGCACGATTCCTGCTGGCTGCAATTGATCGCGGCGCATCCCGATGCGGATGGCTCACTCCCGATCCTCGGCGACCTTTCCACCCTGCCACCACCGGCGGGTTCGTGGTACTACCAGGACTGATGCGGAGCGGGACGATCCTGCGGCGAGGCGCGCTGGCAATCGGTGGCCTCGGGGCGGCGTTTTTGGCCTATGCGGGCGGCATCGAGCGGCGCTGGCTCGAAGTGACGCATCATCGCGTGGAGATGGCGGACATCCCGCCCGAATGGGACGGTGTGCGCATCGTCCAACTGACCGATTTCCACCTCGGTATGGTCGCCACACCCTCGACGATGCTGGCCCACGCCATCGCGGAAACCGTCGCCCTGAAACCCGATCTCATCGTCCTCACTGGCGATTACGCGAACGACGGCATTCCGCGACCGCTCGATCTCCTCGCCCCGCTTGCCAAGACCGCCCCGACCATCGGCATCCTCGGCAACCACGACTATCTCCAGCGCACAATCGGCGCGGACCTGATCGCCAAAGAACTGGAGAAGCAGGGTGTCGCCGTCCTTCGCAACGATCTCACCGCGTTCGTCCACAATGGCGTCGCGGGGATCGTCGTCGGCTTCGATGACGATCTCCTCGGCCCCGGCGCGGACGTCAAAGGGATCGTTTCGCGCATGCAAGGCAAAAGCCCGAGCCTCGTGCTCGTCCATGAGCCGGACGTGATTGATCGCTTCCCGGAACGCTGGGCGGGCCTGACGCTTTCCGGTCACACACATAGCGCGCAGATCCGCCTGTCGCCCATCCGTCGCTACGATTGGGTTGACTGGCCAATCACTGAGATGCAGTCTGCCTACCCGCGCGGCTGGTTCCACGTGCGTGGGAACCGGCTCTTCGTCAGCCACGGCCTCGGCGTCTCGACCGTTCCCTTCCGCTTTTGCGCCCGCCCTGAACTCGCCTGCTTCACCCTCATCCGCGTTGAACGCGACAGCGCTCCTCTAGCCTGAGTAACCGGACGACTTAGAGTGTTTCGAAGGGCCAGATCGTCATCGCTGTGCGACCGAGGATCCATTGGGTATCGTCCTCCAGCAGAAATGGCAAGTGCTGCGTGATGATCGCCAGTTCCTTGTCGAGTGGGAGTGAGCGATGTGCGCCGGGATAACCGGTGCCCCACAGGAGCCGCGCTGCGCCGAACGCCTCGTAGAGCATCTTCACCCACGGGAAGACATCGCGGTACGGGTATTCCTTCGTGCGCGAGGCGAGCGAGAGTGCGGACACCTTGACGAAGGTGTTCGGCAAGTCCGCCAGCGCGAGGACGTGCGAGAATTGCGCATACGGCGGCGATTCGGTGATGTCCGGTTTGCCGAGATGATCTACGATCACCTTGACGCCCGGATAGCGACCGGCGATTTCGAGCAGTCGCCACGCCTGCGGCGGGTGCATCTGCACATTGATCACCGCACCAAGTTCCTGCGCTGCCTCCCAAAGGGCATGATTGCGCGGCGCGTTCACCCACACCGGATCGCGGTCGCGCACCAGATTCAAGCGGAAACCGGCCATGCCCATCGCCATCCACTCGCGCAGATCGGCGGCATTCGTCCGCGAATCGGGATCAATCAGCCCGTGTGCCGCGAGCAAGCGGGGATGCGCCGCCGCGCTCTCGACGACATACCGATTGTTCCAGCCCGACGTACTTGGCTGCACGAGGACGGTATGCGTGACGCCTGCCGACGCATTATCGGCGAGCACGTCCTCAATCGGCGCGTCCTCCGTCGGCAGCGGGACGTCCGAGAGCGTTTGTTCAAGCGTGTAGCGTGGCGGGTCAATCTTCCAGACATGCATGTGTGTGTCCACAACAGGCCCTCGGTACGCGGTCTGCATCGCTCAATTTCCCTTTCGCCCCGGTGCGGTCAGTAGTGCGCCACAGTGTACACGTTCCCTTTCTTGCGCGCGGTGGCTGGTGGAGGAACGAAACGGCGGAAAACAGGGATATCCGGAAGAGAAATGACAGACATGTCATCTTTAGAGATCAGGAATCAGAAATAAATGTCAGAATAGAGATGCATCATCGTCAATGAAAGAGGGGGGCTGTGTCGGCACGGTGTGCGACATCGTCGCGATCGAGCACGCGCGCGAAGGAGAAAACATGATGCGCAGGACCACACAGAGAAATAACAGATGAACAACCACATTCTGCTCATTGACGATGACGCACTCGTTGGTAAGTTGCTGACATTCTTACTCACCGATGCGGGCTATTCGATTACCGTTCTCGCGGACCCGCGAAGCGCCCGTGCGTTCCTGCACGACAACCCGGTTGATCTCGTCCTCCTCGCCATCACACTGCCGCATATTGATGGCTACGCCGTCGCGAAGCAACTGCGCGACGCGCACCCCGATATCCCGATTGTTTTCCTCAGCGGACGCGCGCAGGTGAGCGACAAGGTAGAAGGCTTCGAACATGGCGCGGACGATTATGTTTCGAAACCCTTCGAGCCGACCGAATTGCTGGCGCGTGTTCAGGCCGTCCTTCGTCGGTACCAACGCGCCGAACGGAATGTGTACGGCTCTGTCATCAAAGTGGGCGAAGCCCGCCTCGATCTCGGCGAACTGGAATTCACTGCCCCGAACCATCCTCCCGTTTTTCTCACGCCGACGGAGATGAAAGTCCTCGAATGTCTGATGCGCAATGCGAATGCCGTCATTACCCGCGAGGCGCTGATCGAGCGCACCTGGGGGTATGATTGCGACGATTTCGGCAACCGTGTAGATGTATACATCCGTCGCGTGCGCGCCAAGATCGAGGCGAACCCTGCGGATCCCGCCTTTATCCATACCGTGCGCGGTATCGGCTATATGTTCCGCGCCGAGAAACGGTCGGCGGTGGCATAAGGTAGAATACCCCTCGAAAGGGAGGGGTCGTGCGCGCAACGGGTCAACGACGGGCGAACAGACGACTGATACTCGTGCTTTGCCTGATTACCTTCATCGCCAACGCGGGGAATCAACCGGCACCCAGTCTGTACCCGGCAGTCGCGCACGATTTCGGTATCAGCACCGCATTCGTCGGGCAAATCTCGACCGTCGGTAACCTGAGCGGGATTATCCTGACGCTCATCCTCGCGCCGCTCTCCGATGCGTTCGGGCGCAAGCGACTGATTACGATTGGCATCATGTTAACGATTGTCGCCGGTATCGCTGCCGCGCTTTCGCCCAGTTTCGGCGTGTTGCTGCTGGTGCGCGTCATCGGTGGGGCAAGTTGGGGCGGCATCATGCCGTCCGTGTATTCGCTGGCGGCGGAAAAGTTCGCCGGCACGATGCGCACCGTCGCGATTGGCTGGATCACCTCGACGCTCTCGCTCGGCGGCATCATCACAAATGTGCTGTTCACGCAGATCGCGCAGTTCACTTCGTGGCGTGGCAGCGTTCTCGTGTATGTCGTCTGGGCGACGATTGGCGTATTCGCGCTCCCGCGCTTCCTGCCCACCGACCCGCCGCTGGCGCAGCTGCCGCGCGGCATGCTCCGTTCCCTGTTCGGCAGTGGATTGATCCTGCCCTTTCGCCACCGTCCGACGCGGGCGTTGATTACCTCAAATGTCGCGCGCACGCTGCACTGGTCGGCGATGAACACCTATATCGCCCTGCTCTTTTCGGATGTCTACGGCGTCAGTATCGCCACGATCGGCTATCTGTCATTAGGCACGTCGGTCGGCTATCTCGCCGGTGTCAATCTCGCGAGCCGCCTGACGCCACGCTTCGGGCCGCAGCGGATCAATGTTTGGTCGAACGCGCTCGGCTTCCCGATTCTCGTCCTGGCGACGGGGCTGCTCGCGCCGCTGCCGGTGATGCTCGGTTTCATGATGTGCTACCACGCCTGCATGGGTGCGGGGTACACGACGCAGCAAACGCTCCTGCTCGCCGTGACGCCCGCAGGCAAGGGCGCGACGGGCGGCGTGAACAGCGCGACCGTGCAGGCCGGTGGGGTCGTCGCCTCGATCGTTGGCGGGGTAATCATCGGCACGCTCGGCTACCGCTGGCTCGGCCCGCTGCTCGGCTGGAGCGGCTTGCTTGCAGCGTTGCTCGTGTGGCGCGCCGTGGCGGTCAATGCCGCCCGCGAGGTCGAGATCAGCGAGGATGGTCTGATCGTCAGCATCGAGGCGAAACCGGGTGCAGGACCTGAAGCGGTCATACCCATCGCGGGGAAATAACGCTTTCCGCCCCCTACTTTCGCGACGTCAGGTATTGAGGTCTTGATAGATCAGGAGCAGGTCGTTGTTCTGCTGGGCGATGATCTGCTGCATGTAGATCATTGATTGAAGCAGGACCGCCTGCCGCTGGGCATCGGTCGTTGCAGACGAATATGCGTCCTGCACCTTCTGATTGAACTGATTGAGCGCGGTCTGCGCCTTATCAATCGTGTCCTTGATCTCCGTCGTGGTCTCCGGCTTCAACGTCTGCTTCTGCACCTGCACCTGCTGGACGCCCGTTGGCGGCGCGGCTTTCGGGCGGAAGGTGTTGATACCCTGCAACACCGTCAATGCGACGAGTAAGGCCGCGATGATGCCGAGCAACGACGTCAGCGGCGGGTTGCTGCGCGGCGCAACAACAGGGGCGGGCGCGTATGACGCCTGCTGCACCGTCGCGGTGTTTGCCGCAGCCCACTCCCGACCGGGAACGGTCGGCCCCGATGGCGGGGTGGGCGGCGGCGGGACATAGCGACCCCCCTCGTAGGGGCGCGGCGGCTCCGTGATGACGCCGGGGGGTGCGGGCTGCGGCGCGGGGACGCGCGGCGGATAGGGCGGTTGCTCGGCAGGGGGGCGCGGCCCCGGCTGTGGTGCAGGCTGCGCGGACGCTCCCGGTGCGCGTTGCGATGGCGGAACCATGCGGGGTGGCGATTGCGGCCCGCCGAAACTCGGCAATGGCGGCGGCGTCGGAGGGATTCGCGCTGGCGGGAGCGCTCCGGCGGACTTCGGCTCCTCGGCAGGAGGTGCCGCTTCGGCTGCCCCGCGTGGCGCGGACATCTCGCGGTCAAGCTCTTCATAACTGACCGGCGTCGGCGTTTCGGCGCGCTCGGTGGGTGGCGGATTCTGCGGGCGGGCGGGCGATTCCGGTTCCGCTGCACCGGCGGGGGGGGATGACTCCGGCGGGGGTGTTTGATTCACGCGGCGCTCCTTGGATCGGGCACAAATTCGATGCGCATATGCTACCACACACCGGAGAATGACTGAGGACTGAGGATTGAGTGGGCAGCGAGGCTGATATCGCTGCTGGATCACTCGTTGCTCATTGCTCATTGCTCCGCGTGTGGCACAATAGGTGCAGCGCAGGAATGATGATCGTTCCGCAGTCGTGCGGAGATGCGCGCTACCGATGGAGGAATGCCCATGGCAACTATGACCGCGACCACAACGCCAAGCACCGAAGAACTCGAAAACCTCGCGCGGCTCGTCCGCTACTACAGCATGGTGAGCACGACCAAAGCGGGTTCCGGCCACCCGACCTCCTCGATGTCTGCCGCCGATTTGATGACGGTCGTCTTTTTCCGCGAGATGCAGTACAACTTCGACGAGGCCCGCCAGCCGAACAATGACCGGGTGATCTTCTCCAAGGGACACGCCTCGCCGCTTCTGTACTCGCTCTATACCGTCGCCGGCGCGATCAGCGAAGACGAATTGATGACGCTGCGGAAGTTCGGTAGCCGTCTCGAAGGGCACCCGACCTCGCGCCTTCCGTGGGTGGAGGCGGCGACTGGCTCGCTCGGCCAGGGGCTTTCGATCGGTGTCGGCGAGGCGATCAGCGGCAAATACCTCGATAAGCAGGACTTCACCGTCTATGTCCTGATGGGCGACGGTGAGATGGCGGAAGGCTCGCTCTGGGAAGCGTTCGCCAGCGCCGCGAACTACAAACTCGACAACCTGATCGGCATCGTGGATGTCAACCGCCTCGGTCAGAGCCAGCCGACGGCGTACCAGCACGACATCGGCGTCTATGCCGACCGCGTCAAGGCGTTCGGCTGGCACGTCATCGAGGTGGACGGCCACGATATGGGGGCGATCTGCCGCGCGTTCGATGAGGCGAAGACGGTCAAGGACCAGCCCGTCGCGCTGATTGCCAATACAATCAAGGGCAAGGGCGTTCCCTTCATCGCCGACCAGAACGGCTGGCACGGCAAGGCGCTTTCCGAGGCGGATTTGAAAAAGGCGCTGGAAGAACTCGGCCCCGTCAATACCGAGCTGCGCGGCGGCGTGCGCAAGCCCGCCGCAATGCGGGACACGACGCCCACGTTCACGCAGCCCGCCGCGCCCGACTACAAGATCGGCGATATGCTCGCGACGCGACGCGCGTACGGCAACGGCCTGAAGAAACTCGGCGACGCGAACGCGCATATCGTCGCGCTCGATGGCGATGTGAAAAACTCGTCGTACTCCGAAATCTTCCAAAAGGCGCACGAGGATCGCTTCTTCGAGATGTTCATCGCGGAGCAGAACATGGTCGGTGTCGCCGTCGGGCTGGCGCGGATGAAGAAACGACCGTTCGTTTCGACCTTCGCGGCATTTTTCTCGCGGGCATACGATCAGATTCGCATGGGTGCGCTTTCCGAGGCAAATATGGTGCTCACCGGCTCGCATGCGGGCGTCTCGATCGGCGAGGATGGCGCGTCGCAGATGGGCCTCGAAGAGATCGCGATGATGCGCGCCGTCCACGGCAGCACCGTGCTCTATCCGGCGGACGCCGTCTCGACTGAGCGGCTGCTGGCGGAAGCGGCGCAGCAGGACGGTGTCGTCTACGTACAAACGACTCGTGCCGACACGCCGGTGATCTACGACAACAACGAGCAGTTCCCGATTGGCGGCGCGAAGGTCGTCAAGCAATCCGACAAAGATGCGATCACCGTGATCGGCGCCGGTATCACGCTCGCCGAGGCGGTCAAGGCGCACGATGCATTGAAGGCGGACGGCATTAGTATCCGCGTCGTAGACGCCTACAGCGTCAAGCCGATTGACGCGAAGACGATCAGCGACGCGGCGCATGCGACGCACAACCGTGTGATTGTCGTCGAGGATCACTGGTTCGAAGGGGGATTAGGGGATGCGGTGCTCAACGTCTTCGCCACCGATCCGAAGGTTTCGGTGACAAAACTCGCCGTCACCAAGACGCCGCACTCCGGCAAACCCGCTGAACTGCTCGCCTACGAAGGCATTGATGCCAACAGCATCGCCGCGAAGGTGCGCGAACTGACGAAGTAGCGTTATTGGCGATGCGCGTGCGGGAGGGACTTGTGTTCCTCCCGCTTCTTTGTCCCGCAAGTGACTGGAGGAATGAGCAGTGCCGGTACTTGCGGTTGTCAATGGCGTGACGATTACCATGTACTATGATGACCATATGCCACCGCATTTCCATGCGCGATATGGGGAATATCAAGCGACGATCCATATTGATGGAACGTTACTTGAAGGCGCGCTACCACGAGCGACGCGGCGGATGATCGTTGCATGGGCGCATCGACATCGCGAAGAACTCGCGCTAAATTGGTCATACGCCGTTGGTGGAGAATCTTTTCAGCGTATCGAGAGCAAATAAGGGAAAGATGATGGAAACAAGGGTTGATGAAGATATAGCGACTGCCGGTACGTGGACCTTGCAGACGGTTATCGCCGTGAAAGTGATCGAGAGCCAGCCCTTCACAGTATTGCTCACCTTCAAAGACAACTATCACACCAGCGTCCGGCTTGCCGAGCGCGGGACGGGGCCACTCGCGGTTGTCCTCCGCGATCCGCAGAAATTCCGGGACGTCTTCGTGGATGACGAACTCGGCACGATTGCGTGGCCGAATGGTTACGATATTGACCCCGATCGCCTGCGGATGCTTGCTATGGAACAACACCCGGAGGATGCGGCCGCTGTACCGCCGCCCCCTCCTTGGTGTCACCCCTGATCTTCCTTGCCGCGCAAGGAATTACAGCACCTCAACATCCCCGAAGACTTCGGAGTTGGAGATGCCGCGCATGAAGGCGAGATAGTCGTCTTTCGTCATCGGCGCGTTGTAGTTTTCTTTGATTTCTGCGCCTGTTGCGCCGTCATTCCAGAGGAGGTCGAGGGCGGTTTCGGCCATCAGGATGCCGTTCCAGAGGTAGGAGATTTCTTTGTCGGCAATCGCGTAATCGTTGCCGTGGAAGGTGCCGCGGCTGCCGTTCATGCTCGGCTGAATGACGGGCATGATGTGGGCGAGGTCGCCCATGTCGGTGCTGCCCGCCATGTGATGCTCCTCGTTGACATCCCGCTCGGTGAAGTGGCGCAGGACGTTCGCCTTGAAGAGCGCGTTCAGC
The DNA here is from genome assembly GCA_038238655.1 of Thermomicrobiales bacterium. GTDB lineage: Bacteria > Chloroflexota > Chloroflexia > Thermomicrobiales > JALYUS01 > JALYUS01. The sequence goes on from JBBSFO010000009.1 coordinate 10,200, forward strand.
GCGGGATCGTTGATTTGTGGCAGGTAGCCGGGCACGGTCGTGATCTCCACCTGCGCGCCGACCGCGACCGCGCCCGCCTTCAGCGCCCGATCCACCTTCCGCGCCGCGCGCAACACCGCCTCCATCGAGCGACCGCGCACGTAGGTTTCCATTCGTACATCGGATGGCACGACATTCACGAGATCGCCGCCGCGCGTGATGATCGGGTGGACGCGCACGCTGTCGTCGTCCGAAAACGTCTCGCGGTTCGTGTGAATGGACATCAGGCCGATCATCGCCGCATTGAGCGCGTTGACGCCTTTGTCTGGCGCGCCGCCCGCGTGCGCGGGGTGGCCGGTATAGCGGATCAGTTTACCGATGAAGCCGTTGCTCGTCCCGGCGATAGTGAACTTCGCGGGTGAACGATCCTGCGAGCCGCTGTGCATCATGATCGCGATGTCTACGTCGTCAAACTCGCCAAGCGCCACGAGTTCGCTCTTGCCGCCGAGGAATTCGAGTTTCCCTTCCTGCTTGAGGCGGGAGCGGTAGTCAATCTCCACGTACTCTTCAGCCGGGACGGCGAGGAAGACGATTTTGCCGGAAAGATGCTCGATCGCGCCGCTTTCGACAATTCCCGTCGCGGCGGCGAGCATCCCGGCGATCTGGCAGTTGTGGCCGCAGCAGTGCGCCGCGCCGGTCGCGGGGTTGGCGTCCGGGTGGTCGAAGACGATGATGCTGTCCAGTTCGCCGATGATACAGACCGACGGGCCGGGTCGCCCGGTATCGAGCACTGCCTTGACGCCCGTGATACCGAGGTTGGTGCGATACGCGAGGCCGAGCCGGTCGAAATACGCCGCAACGCGCTCCGCCGTATGGACCTCCTTGAAGCCGAGTTCGGGATCCGCGTAAATCGCGTCGCCGATGGTGTAGATGGCGTCGCGATTCGCCTGAATGGCGGCGGTGACGCGCTGCTTTCCATCATCGAGCGTCGCGTTGCCTGTTCCGGTGGCGTGCGTCAGTGTCATCGCGGGTCTCCTTTATCGGCAACGAAGCGACGATGCGTGCTGTGCAGGTGCACGTATTCTCGCATGTGGTGGGCAGTGGCGGCAATGCGTGAACGTGATGCTGAGGAGTTCCCTACGCCCTTTCAGACGTCGCCAGCAGGATCGCACATCCAGGAGAACTGCAAAGACGCGAAGAACAAGAGTATAGAGAGATCGAATCGCCCATACTGTCCGCAGGAGTGCCAGGAAACCTTCTATTTTAGTGTTCTCGTTCTCCTTAATGCCCCGGCCGTTCTCTCAGGTTATTTCCCGGTGGCAAGAGGAGGTATTTGCCACTATACTGGCGCGTGTTCGTACACATGGACATGGTTCCTGAACAAAGGAGTGAGTGGGTGCAAACGGAACGCCGTGCAACAGGCGGAAACGATACCGACGAACCGAAGAGGGTTGAAGAACAGCCCGCATTGCAACAAGAGCACAGTCGGCAGGCGGAAGCGGTGCGGCGCATCATCTCCCCGTGGTTGAGCGGCGCGGATACGCTCGTCTACGTCCTCGTCGGATTGGTCTTTCTCGCAGGCGCGCTCGCGATGCTCGGTTTCACCGTCTACACCTTCATTGCCCATGTCAGCGACGGTTTCCCCCAGGCAATCATCACGCTCGTCAACGATTTGCTGCTCGTGATGATTATCATGGAAGTCTTGCGAACCGTGCTCTCGTACATCGAAGAGCGGGGCGCGTCACTCCGACCGTTTCTTTTCATCGGCGCGATCTCCGCGACCCGGCGTATTCTTGCCATTGGCGCGGAAACAAGCATCGCGAGCGACAAAGGCGTCTCACGGGAGGAGTTCACACGCCGCCTTGTGGACCTCGGGGTCAACGCATGCGTCATTCTCGCAATCGCCATCGCGCTCTTTCTCCTTTCCCGGCGCGACGCGGGATAAATGCGGGTGGGCGTGGTCGAGTGGGAGCAGGCGAAACGCCTGCTCCCACGAAATTCGTGTATTCTCAGGCATTATCCCAACGCGACGCTGTAATTCGTGAATGCGACGTCCGCCGGGGCGTTCGCGCCACCACCCGCGACGAAGCCGAAGGCACCCTGCGCCCAGATATCGCCAATGTCCACCTGTGTGACGGTCTGGCCATTCACCGCGAAGGTGAACTTCGTCCCGTTGACGGTCACGCGCAGGGTATTCGCCCCATTTACCTTGATTGCAGGAGCTGCCCCGGCCGTCCCGACCGCATGGAGGCTACCATTGACGCGGGCGAACGCGCCGTACAAGCCATCGTTGGCGATCACGAAGAGCAGGTAGTTATCCTTGTCGAGCCGCCGCACTTCCACACCCATGAGGGCATCGCCTGCGCCCGCCATCTTGCGTACCTGCACTTCGTACGTCTCCGTCGCCGCGCGCTGGACGAAGCGGGGATAGGTAACGGGCGTCAGGCTACCGGTGTCGGCATGGACGCGATACTCGCCGTTCTGGTAGCCCGGAGCGGGCAGGCCGCTCGTGGGCGAGGCGAAATTGTCCGCGAAACTCACACCCGCCGTCATTGGCGTGCCGGCAAGCGCGGAAGCGGTCGGCACAGCGCTCGGAGTGGGGCGGGTGTTGCCGCCCTGCGGCGGTGCGTCGAGGAAGAGCACCCCTGCACCGGAGATATTGTCGCCACCGAGCGATCCTTGCGGCTTGCGTGCGTGGTCGGCGAAGAAGCGGAAGGTTGCATCCGGCGTCGTGTCCGGTACTGCTTGCTTGTACAGCGCCGCCGCGCCCGCGACATGAGGCGTCGCCGCGCTCGTACCGGGGAACGACGCGTGGCCCGCGCTCGCATAGGCGACGCTGGAATTATTATCCGGCCCGCTGATCTCCGGCTTTTTCCGTCCATCCAACGTCGCGCCCTGAGAAGAGTATTCTTCAATCTTACCGGTCTTCACATCAATCGCCGCGACGGTAAACGCGCCCTTTGCGTCGGCTGGCGTGGAGAGGCTGTTCGCCGCCGTCGCCTGCTCGAACTGCGAGCCACCGAAGAAGATGTTAAAGGGTAGGTCGGGGTCGTTGGCGTTGACTTTCTTTATCTTCAGCAGATACGTGCCACGCGCCACTTTACCCCGGATCGCCTCGACGGGCGACTTGCCCGTACGCGTTTGATTTTCGTCGCTTCGGGCCACTTCCTTCCCCGCCATGTCATAGAGAAACAGGTCGTAATTGACGTGCGGACGCTGCCAGTCGTCCCAGTTGAGGACGATGCGGAATGTCTCACTGCCGGTTTTCACTTGCAAGCCGTTTTTCTGCTTCGCGCCGGGGAAGTCGTGGAAACCGTCGCCGTCCGTGTCCGCAAAGGTCGCGCCGAAGTGGCCTTCCGCGCCATCGGAGCCGAAGACGCCACCCGCCTCGTTCCCGGCGGAAATGGCGAAGAAGACGCCCGCCGCCTTTGCCTTGTCAATCTCCTGCGCCAGCGGGCTGGAGCCATCGAGCGGGAAGCGGCCATCGAAGCCGATCGAGGTGCTGATGACCGAAACGCCGACCGTCCCGACGAGCCAGCGGATCGCCGTCACGAACTCGCCCGGCGTGTCAAAGGCGGCGAGATAGATATCGGCGTCCGGGGCCATCTCCGCGACGATCTCGGCACACGCCGTACCGTGGATCGCTTCCATGTCCTCCGCGTCCTCGACCAGGCCATCTGTGCGGAACGATTTGGTCGTCACCTTCGCATTGACGAGGAACTGCTGATAGTTGTTGAATGCACCGTCAATGACGCCGACCTTGACGCTCTTGCCCGTGATACCCGCCGCCTGCCATTTGTCCGCGCCAGTCAGTGCGACGCCCTCGCTCTTGCCGCCCGTCGCACTCCGCGTGCCCGAACCGGCAGGTGGCGTCACCGACGGCGTCATGGTTGGCGTGCGCCGGATGTCCCGGACATGCTGGAAGTCGGCGAGATCGGCGAAGAAATTCTGCTTGTTCGCCTGCTTGGCATAATCCGCAAGCGTCTGCGCCGGGACGATGAACTCCATTTGACTGCCCATCGTCGTCGTCACACGCCCGCCGAGCCGCCCGACGGAGAGTGCAGTGTTATCCGCGATCGCGGGATCGTCGCTATCCAGGACGAGCGTGACGCGCACCTCATCCTGCTTGGTCAAAAGGCCCTGATCGCGCGCGAACTGCTTGGCGGCATCCGGCCCCTGCGACTGATAAATGGCGATCAGTTGGAGAAAGATTTTGTCTACTTTGTCCAGGTTCTGCCCGCGCGTCGGATTGCCCGACGCTGCCGGGAGACCGGGAGCGCCGTTCCCGGACTGCGGCGGCGGTGTCGCCTTCGATCCGCCGCACGCCGCGAGCAGCACTCCCATCAACAGTGACACGATCACCCCGCGCCACATGCCCCGTGTTGTCGTATCCGACCTGCCTGTCATCCCGCCTCCCGTTCAGCATTGTGTATCAGATCAGAAAACGGTGAAAGAGACTGCAATCTATTCCCGCGATTAACGAACCAAGCCCCCGAGCGGTTCCCGAAGCGATGCAATGAAGCGTGCATTCCGAAATTCCCGTCGGCATATGCGTGTGAGTATCACGAACTGCATAGTGAAAAGCAATCCCGCCCCAGCACGATGCCGGAGCGGGAACGTCACACAGATTGCCGTGGAGCAATTACTGGCTGCTCGCGTAATAGGGGGGCGAGACGACCGCGCCTTCATCTTCCCGTACACGCAAGGGGTTACGACGCGCATGGGCGTAGTTGATCGGCGTCACCTGCGCCATAGGGCGACGCGGGGCAACAGCGGGCATCGTGTCAAAATGCATCCCATACTCCTGTTGCGGCATCGGCGCACGCTCAGGCCGCACGCCACGGCGATACGAGGTGTAGGGTCCTTGCGGCACAAACGGGAGCGGCAATTCATTCGCGACGTACAGGAGCAACGCGCCGACCAGGGCGACGACGAGGTACACGAGCGACTGTGGCAGCGCACTGCCACCGCGGATCAGGAGTACCAAGACCGCCTCGACGACGAGTAGCACAACCATCGCGCAGCGGATCGGCACGATGCGTGCGCTCGGCGTCAGCCAGCGCGTGACCGCGCCGCCGCACCAGAGCGCAAAGGTAATCAGCCATGCACCGCCGATCCCTGGCGTTGCGAGCAGATATAGACTGCCAACAAGGAAGACAGTCGTAAATGGGAGGTCGAAACGGACGAGCCGCGACTGCTGCTCCGCGAAATCGCGCGGGCCGGGCGGGAGGACAACGATCCGACGCAGCATCGAGCGCGGCTCCGCCGGACTCGACGGACGGATGAGGACAAACCGCCACAACCGGCCCAGTACCGCGACTCCCACCACCGTCAGCAATGCAATGGTAATGAGCATGGCGATTGTCCGTCCGATCATGGCCCCCTACCCTTTCCCCATAGACCGCAAAATTACCTGCGCGCATAGAACGTACACATAGTGTAAACGTGTACGTACACGCTGTCAAGTATCCGCGCGCAGTTGAGTAGTTTCCGTAGGATTCGCTTATTCTGTCGGCGGTTGATACGTGTGCAACTATCTCTTAAGAAGCGGCTTCGACCGTACGGCGATAGGGGGAGTGTACGGCTCCCGAAACGCATTACAACTCGCTTTTGGGGCGCAGCATCGTTGCTTCGACGAACACCTTGACGCCCTCGCTCCCGGTGAGGTGGAGCCAGATCGCCCCGTGATCCGGCTCGAACACCAGCCCAAAGGTGAAGAAGGGGCAGCATCCGCGTTCGTGGATGACGAATCCCACGAGGGTGTTTGCCCACGCATCGTCACCGGGAAAACGGAGCGCGTAGCCATCCGGCAGTTCGCGGATTGCATCGTAGCCCGCGACGATTTTCCGCCCCATGTCGTCCCGCCATGCCTCTTGCTCCTCGGTGGTCAATGTGCAGGCAATCGGTATTTCCGTGTGCGTCATGCGTGATACGACCTTTCCGCGCTGTGGAATGCGCGCATCGCCGTCAGTGATACGATAGGACTTCAAGTGAACCTAAAAGTCGAATGTGCTGCGGCGCTTCAAACGACGATCGTGAACGAGATGACCACCCTCGCCGTGCTCAGGCGGCAGTATCGCGCTGTGTCCACCACCGACGCAGCGCGACCAGCGCCCACACCGCCTCGACAACGCCGAACGGCCATGTGTCGGCGAGCCAAGCGTAGGCCGAGGATGCGGCACAGGCGCAGGCGAAGGCGAGGATCCACCCGACGGATCGGCGCTCGAGCGCGTATGAAACCATCATCACCGTCACCGCGACCGCACCGAACAGGGTAAGCGCCATCAGGCGAGGCGCGGTTCGGGCATGACGGCCTGCGGGCGGAGTTTTACCAGTTGCCGCTCCACGTCCTTGCGCCGGAGCGCCCAAACGGTGACGCCGAGCGAAACGACGACCATCACGAGCAAAATGAGGATGCTCGGCCACGCGCCGACGGAGAAGGGGTCTTTCACTGGGGCGTTACTCTGGCCAGCCTGTAGTCGTGCTGCCGCGTTGACAACAGCGCCAACGCCGGACGCCTGCCCGACCGCCTGCACGCCCCAGTTTGCCGCCACGAACCACGAGAGTATTTTCCCCGCGATCGGCAGATCCGCCACTTTGATCAATGTGCCGGAAAAGATGATCTGTGGAATCAGCACAATTGGCACGATGCTCGCGGCGCGGTCCGGGTTCGCGACGAACGCGGAAAGGAGCAGGCCAAGCGCGACCCCGGCGAGTGAGACGGCGATCAGCGTCACGTATGTCTTGATCCACGATCCGCCGATCGGTTCGAGCCGCGGCGGTGTGCCGACGATTTTCTGCAGCCGGTACGGCGAAAGTAGACCGATAATACCAAGCAGGATCAGATTCTGGATCAGGCAGAGGCTCATCAACACGAAGAATTTCGAGGCGAGGTACGGGCCGAGGCGGAGGTTCACCATCCGCTCGCGCCGGAAGATGCTCGCCTCCTTGACGATTTCGCGTGCGGAGTTCGAGACGCCGAACCAGAGCGCGACGACGACAATCAACGTGGTGAGCGTGGACGCCTGGTTCGGCCGCCAACTGAGGCCGGTCGGCTGGCCGATCGCATTGATTTCGAGCAGCACCGTGAAGACATTGCGGCCATAGGTCATCCCTAGCAAGAGCGCGATGATTGGCGCTTGCAGCAGCAGGATGGCGAGGTTGCGACTGTCCTTGAGGATCGTCGCGATGTAGCGCGCGGTCAGGGTCCGAAACTGGCTGAGCGACTGCGCCCGCTGCAGTTTCTGATCCGGCCGGACGGCGGGCGGCGGCAATCCTCGCTGTCGCCCTTGCGCGGCAAGCGCCCGCCCGATGCGCGCGTCCACATACCGCGCGTGGTAGGGCGATTCGGCATATCGCCGCGCCCATTCTTCCGGCGCGCCCGGCTGTCCGAGAATCACATAGATGTCCGCGAACGTTTCGACGCCGAAGAACTCCAGCGCCTCGCGCGGCGGCCCGAAGAAGGCGAGATAGCCACCGGGTGCCAGGAAAACGACCTTGTCGCAGAGCGTCACATTTTGCGTTGCATGCGTGACGAGGATCACCGTCTTTCCGGTGTCCGCCACCTTGCGCATCAGTTGCATCATCCGCGTTTCCAGCCCCGGATCGAGGCCGGAGGTCGGCTCGTCGAGAAAAAAGAGCGTCGGTTCCGTCAGCAGTTCGACGCCGATCGAGACGCGCTTGCGCTGACCGCCAGAAAGGCGGTGGATTTCGATATCCTTGCGGGTGGTCAGTTCCATCAGGTCCATTGCGTGATTGACGCGCTCTTGAAGTTCTTCGGGGCGCGTGTCGTGCGGCAGGCGGAGGCGGGCGGCATAGGTAAGCGCCTGCCCGACGGTCAGATACATCGGCACGATGTCTTCCTGCGGCACATAGCCGATCAGGGAACGGAACTCGCTGATATTGGCGTAGTAATCCGTGCCATTGTAGAGCACCTCGCCGTGCGACGCGGGACGGACGCCACTAATCGCATCGAGCAACGTGGACTTGCCCGCGCCGGAGCCGCCGACGATGCAGACGAACTCTCTGGGCAAGATCGAGAAGGCGATATCGCGCAGCAGGAGAACGTGATCGCCGACCTCCTGCGTGATATTGATCGCGTCGAGGCGGATCTGATCGTGCTGCTGGCGGAGCGCGCCTTGTACGAAAAGGAAGCGGAAGGGGCCGATCTGCACTCGTGCGCCCTCTGGCAGCACCGCTTCCCGTAGCCGCTCGCCATTGACGTACACGCCATTCGTGCTGTTCAGATCACTGATCACATAGTGCGAGCCGTTCCAGCGCACCTGCGCGTGGCGTCGGGAAACCTGCGGATGGTCCAGCACGAGGTCGTTCTCGCCCGCGCGGCCAATCGTCGCCAGTTCCTTGCCGTAGAGCATCAGGGAGGCAGCGATGCCGCCTTCGTCGTCGTTGTTCGACGCAATCTCGCCGGAGGTCGCGCTCTTCGTCGCCACCGAGCGCGGCAATCCCCCCTCGATGCGTGTCTCTTGCCGCAACCGGGTGGGGTCCACCTTCTGCTCAGTGTCCACCGAGAACAGGAGCAGATACTGACCGAGTTTGATGATATCGCCCGGTTTGAGCGAAACATTCTGCTCCGGCCGATTATTGACGGCCATGCCGTTCGCGCTGCCGAGATCGCGCGCGTAATACAGGCCGTCGTCGCCGGCCACAATCTCCATATGCTTGCGGCTGATCCAGTCATCCTTGATGACAATTGTGTTCCCGTCGGCTCGCCCCACCGTCACCGGTGCGGCACCGAGCGGCACGACCTGCTGCTCTCCGTCTGGGAGCCGTACCGTGATCCGCCCAACATAGGAAGCCGGGATCCCCGGCGATGCAAACCGATCCACCTGACTCCCGCTCCCCTCCCCCGGCGCTGCCGAGGTCTCACATCGAATCGTCGCGTGGTCATGAGCAATGAGCAATGAGCAATGATGCTGAATTGTGCGCTCAGTATACCGCGCGTGCCGTGTCTGGCAGATCAAACGGTTCGGAAGCGCGGACAGTTCCGTTCTCTTCCCCTTGAACGACAGGCAATGCCGCCGCGTGACGGACGGCAACGCGTACCACCGTGCCCGGTTCATACTCTACTGTCTTCGGCGCGGTAATATGGAGCATGATCGTGCCGACGCGGACTGTGTAACTTGCATGATCACCGAGATAGGTGCGGCTCGCCACTTCGCCCATCGTGCCCAATGCCCCACCTGCATCAGCGCTGAGCGTGAGGTCTTCCGGGCGAACGACAGCGCTGAACGCTGCTGCCGACGGTGCGAGCGGCACGACAAGATCGGGCGCGCCAACGATCCGCGCCACGCCGCCATCGTCCACCGCGCCGAGCAGGTTGACCGCGCCGACGAATGAGGCGACGAACCGGGTGGCAGGCTGCTCGTAGATGACGCGCGGCGCGCCGATCTGCTCGATTACCCCCGCGTGCATCACCGCGACGCGATCGGAGAGCGCCATCGCCTCATCCTGATCGTGCGTGACAAACAGCACCGTCGTGCCGACCGACTGCTGGACGCGGCGAATCTCGGCGCGCAGTTCCTCGCGCAGTTTGGCGTCGAGGTTAGAGAGCGGTTCGTCCAGCAGCAGAATATCCGGCTCCCCGACGAGCGCACGAGCGAGCGCGCCCCGCTGCTGCTGGCCGCCAGAGAGTTCGTGCGGATACCGTTCCGCTAATCCGTCGAGCGCGACGAGGCTGAGGAGATCGCGCACGCGGGCGGCACGCTGCCGGGGAGGCACACGGCGTAATTTGAGCGGATAACCGACATTCGCGGCGAGCGTCATATGCGGCCATAGGGCATAGGATTGGAAGACCATGCCGAGGTTGCGCTTGTTTGGCGGCACGAACCGCCCACGCGCGGCGTCCGCCACGACGCGCCCGCCGATAGTAATGACGCCACTCGTCGGCGGGATCAGCCCTGCCACCATATGCAGCGTCGTCGTCTTGCCGCACCCGGACGGCCCGAGCAGCGTCACAAACTCGCCGTCCGCTATCGCAAGGTCCACACCGCGCACCGCGACCGCATCGCCGTACCGCTTCGTCACCCCGACCAGCGTCACTTCGGTCATGTGCTACTGTTCCGCCTGCATCTCAGGTGGTAGCATCCGCTCCAGTTCAGCGATCAATGGGGCGAGGTCGGCGGTAACAGTTTTCCAGATACTATCGTCATCTACGTCACCATAGCGATGAACGAGCACGTTACGCATCCCGATCGCTTCCGACCACGGAATCTCCGGGTGAAGATCACGCGTCGAACGGGAGACATGCGTAGCCGCTTCTCCGATTGTCTGTACCAGATGCAGTACCGAAAGTTGCAGCAACCGATTCGTGTCATAATCGCCACGCGTTTTCCCGTTTATGATCTCTTGCAGTTCTCGCGCTTTGTCGAGCATGTCCCCAAGATAAAGGTTCTCGTCCCTCACCGTGCTCTCGCCATAAAGTAAGCGCATTTCCCTCGCACGAATCACCTCCTCTGGTGAATCGCCGTAAAGCGTACCCGCTTCAGCAAATACGCGATTACGTATACGCCATTTGAGATTTTTGGTCGCAATAAAATCGACCGTGCGCCCGCACATGAGCGTGGAGAGATGATCTTCAATCGCGAGAAGATCATTCATGCTGGTAATTTTCCACCCCGTTTCGAGAGCATAAAGCGCATCAACGTCGCTGTCGTCCGTGAAGTCGTCGCGCAGCACGGAGCCGAAGAGCGCGAGCCAGCGGATATGATGCGCCCGGCAAAACGCCGCGATCTGCTCCGGCGTAGCGTGAATCCGCTCGCGTACGACTACCATGCTCACCTTATGGACAACCTGCGCCATGTGACCGATTTCCTCACCGCGTTCAGCGTTCAATACCATTATCATACGTCATTGACGTACATGCGCTCGGGGACCGGAGGTTAGGTTTCCCGCCGCCGCGTCAACCCTTGCGCCACGAGCGAACC
>JBBSFO010000010.1:0-20948 GCA_038238655.1 Thermomicrobiales bacterium
AACGGCTCGGTGGTTGTCGGCGCCGGGCAGAAGGTGTTGGTTTCGTGCGCGAACTCGCCGATGGCAATGCGATAGGTCATGGTTTTCCTCACCCCCGGCCCCGCTCCATCGCCCCGAGATCACGGAAACAGCGATTCCGTGCGGCGATGGAGAGAGGAGCGTAGAGACAATAGCGTGCCATCGCTATCGTACTCGATTATGTGGCGGGAGCCTATGAGCGGGGAACGACCTAACCCCCGACCCCTTCCCGCGAGGAAGGGGAGTGAGCCTTGTTAATACCGGGGTGTTACAGGAATACCCCGATCTCATGAAGAGTCACCCCTTCCCACGCCGAGGAACGGAAGGGGCCGGGGGTTAGGTTCCCCGGAAGGCGCCACCCCACCAGACCGTTCTGCCTGTTAGAATGCCCCCGATGAATGCACGTACAGGGAGGGGACCGGGTACATCAATGCAGCATCTCCGGGCGGTTTCACTTGCCGGGTCGTGGCGTTTCCGGACCGATCCGGATCGCTTGGGCGACCTCATGCCCGCCGATCTCGTGCAGTCTGCCGATGACGAGTGCGCCTTTCATCTGCCGACATACGACGACAGCGACTGGCAGACGATCCCTGTTCCCGGCAACTGGCAGCAGTTCGGCCACGACTATAATGGCGTCGCCTGGTATCGGACACGCTTTGCCCGGCCCGAATTTCCGAGCGATGGCGTTGCGCGGCTCCGCTTCGCGGGGGTGGATTATTACGCCGATGTCTGGCTCAACGGTTTTTACCTCGGATCGCACGAGGGGTATTTTGCTCCCTTCACGGTTGATTGCACGCGTTGGCTCCGGGACGACAATGTCCTCGTCGTGCGCGTGGACAGTCCGAACGATGTGCGCGTCAAACACAAGCGTGAGCACGAGCGGAAGACGCTGATTAAAGGCGCGTTGCAGGATTGGGACATCAACAACCTCGATGTGAACCCCGGCGGTATCTGGAACGATGTAACGCTGCTTCTGTCCGGGTCGCAGTACATCGCGGCGGTGCGTGCCGATGTTGACCTCGCCGCCCACGCCGCGACGGGTCGCGCCTCGCTCGCGCTCCGCGTGACGCTCGTCAACGCGCTTCCTGCTACCGTGGACGCTCGCGTGCGGCTGACGGTCGCGCCCGCCACCTTCACCGGCGAGACGATCGAGGAGGAGGGGCGCATCCGCCTCCTGCCCGGCCCGAATGTCCACACCCTTTGGCTGCAAATCCCCGACGCCCGCCTTTGGTGGACGTGGGATCAGGGTCGGCCTGATTTGTACGTCCTCGCGGTCGCGGTCGGCACGGGCGAGACGCCGAGCGACCGCGCGACGGAGCGGATCGGGCTGCGCACCGTCGAGCGGCGTGGCGCGGGCTGGGCGACCTACCTCAACGGCCGCCGTATCTTCTGGCGGGGCGCGAATTATCTTTCCGATCAACTGCTCGGCGCAATGACACCCGAGCGGTACGCGCAGGATGTCCGCCTCCTCAAGGAAGCGAACATGAATGTGGTGCGCCCCTTCTGCGTGGTCGAGCACGCCGCTTTCTATGCGGCATGCGACGCGGCGGGGTTGCTGATTTATCAAGATTTCCCGATACAGTGGCGGATGTCGAACGACTCCGACCTCGTGCGGCGCGCGACGCAGCAGGCGGAGGAGATGATCGCGCTGCTGGCGAACCATCCCTCGGTTTTCCTGTATTGCTACGGCTCGGAGCCGGGCGAGGCGAACTTCAAGAAGCTCGGTATGGCGCTCGCCGCTACATCTCGCGCCGCCGATTCGACGCGTATCACTCATCAGGCGAATGAGTACGCCGGCCACTGGGAGATCATGGCGGAGCGCGAGCGATACGGCTGGCCGGTGGACATGCACCTCTACAATGGCTGGTACACCGACGCCTTTGGCGACCTGTACGACCTCGCTCGCTACACGCCGGAGCATTTCGAGGTCGTCACCGAGTACGGCGCGCAGGCGCTCCCGGCGCAGGAGATGCTGCACGCAATCCTACCACCCGAGCAGCGCGCTTGGCCACCGACACCGCGCGCCCTCCGCACGTTGAAACAGCGCTGCATGCAGCCCGATCCGCTCTTTCGCGCCGTGCCCGATGCAACGAGTTGGCAGGACTTGACCGCGAAAAGTCAAGCCTATCAGGCGCTCGTCCTCAAGTTCCATACCGAGCACTACCGGCGGCTGAAGTACGCGCCCTGCAACGGCGCGCTGATGTTCACCTTCAACGATTGCTGGCCCGCCGTGACGTGGTCGGTTGTGGACTATGCGCGCCGACCGAAGCAGGGGTACTACGCCTTGCAGCAGGCATTCGCACCGCTTCATGTCATGCTCAACTGGGTCGCGCCGCTCGCCGCAACGCTTGGCACGCCGTGGCACGCCGAAATTATCGTTGTCAACGACCTGCCGGAGTCGTTCGCGGGCCTGATCGCGGGGTGGCTCGTTCGGCACGACGCGACGGGCGCGATCCTCGCCGAAGGCTCCATTCCCTGCGATGTGGCGCCAGACTGCCCGGCGACGCCTATCGGCGCCCTTCCTCTGCGACCTCCGGCGGACGCGCCCGTCGGCCCCTGTACCATCGCCCTCCGCCTCACCGACCGCAACGGCGAGATCCGTGCTACCAACGCTTACACTCTCACCCTCCGCGCTCCCTGGCAGACGACGACATCGTCGCTCCGAACAGAAACCGATTGAACTGCAGAGACGCAGAGGACGCAGAGCAGGAAGAGAGAAGAGAGAAAAATTAACGGAACCGAAAGTGGAAGGTTGAAGAGCAACAAGATGCTTTATACTTCTCTTACCTTCTTTTTCTCTGTGTCCTCTGCGTTCTCTATGTCTCTGCGGTTCAATCGGTTTCGACTGGAGGCGGTAGATGCGGACAGTGCGGGTGGCGCTGGTAGGGTTCGGGAATGTCGGGCAGGCGCTGGCGGACTTGCTCGAACAGCGGGCAGATCTGCTCTACCGTCGGTATCATCTCGACATCAGCGTGACGGGGATCGCCACCGCGCGGCACGGTACGATCATCGCACCGGAAGGGGCGGATCTCGCACAAACGGTCGCGGCGATCGAGGATGATCCGGCGGCGCGGTTGCCGGGTGCACTGGCGGGCGACATCGCCATGCCCGCCTTTATCGCCACGGTGCCCGCCGACATCATCCTTGAACTCAGCCCGCTCGTACCGGAAAGCGGCCAGCCCGCCATCCGTCATTGCGAAACGGCGCTACGCAACGGCAAGCACGTCGTGACGGCAAATAAAGGCCCGGTCGCCTATGCCTACCGCCGCCTGCGCGATCTTGCCGTCAGCCAGCATCGCCAATTTCGCTTTGAATCCGCCGTGATGGACGGCGCGCCGATCTTTGCGCTCGTCGAGAAGGCGCTGCCCGCGACCGAGGTGCGCGGCTTCCGGGGCGTTATCAACAGCACCACGAATCTCGTCCTGACAATGATGGCGGCGGGGCAAACGCTGGTGGAGGCCGTCGCGGAGGCGCAGCGACTCGGCGTTACCGAAGCTGACCCGTCCTATGACCTCGACGGCTGGGACGCGACGGTCAAAATCTGCGCGCTGATGAATGTTCTGATGGACGCCGATCTGCGCCCCGCCGATATCGAGCGCACCGGTATTGGCGGCATCACGGTGGAGGATTTGCAGCACGCGACGACGGCGGGCACGGCAATCAAGCTAGTCGCCGAAGCGTGGCAATCGCGGGACGGCACGCCGCACGGGCGCGTCGCGCCGCAAACGCTGCCACGTGCCGACCCGCTCGCCACGCTGGTAGGCACGTCGAACATGCTCATTCTCCGCACCGACACGATGGGGGATCTTGCTATCGGCGAGTACGACGGCGGCACCCCGCAGACCGCCTACGGCGTCCTCGCCGACATCCTCCACATCGCGGGCAACGAGCAATGAGCAATGAGGAAAGGTAGTTCTCCACTCATTGCTTATTGCTCACAGTGTCAGGCGGGCGTAGCGACTGCGGTAGGCGAGGAGGGGTTCTCCGTCGCCTTCGGTGAAGGCGAGGACGTCGCCGACGAAGATGCGATGATCGCCACCCGGATGAGTGGCGTGGAGGCGGCAATCGAAGGACGCGATGGCGGCGCGCAAGAGCGGCGCGCCCGTGATCGCCGTCCGGTAGGGCACGCCGCTGAACGTCGCGTTGACGAGCGGCGCGCGATTGGCGAAACGATCGGCGAGAAACTCGTCGTCCTCCGGCAGCACATTGACGGCAAACGCGCTCGTTTCCTCAATCGTCGGGGCGAACGATGAGGTGGCGACGATGCAGACGAGCACGAGCGGTGGTGCGAGCGAGACGAAGGAGAAACTGCTCGCCGTGATTCCCCGGAAGCCGAGCGCGCTCCGCGTCGTCACGACGGTCACGCCCGCCGCGAACCGTCCCACCGCCCGCCCGAATGCCTCTGCATCGAACGCCGCGCCCGTCTCATCCATCGTGCTCGCCTCATTTTCGGTTTGATGTGCGCGATCCTGCCCGTTCATTTTGCGAACAAGAAGGAAACAAGGCGCGGCGGCGCGTGCAGATCGTCGTCGTGCCACCACTCCTTGAGACTGGTAAGGGTGAAGCCGGCACGATCCGCTGCATCGAAGAACGCGGAGAGGTGATGCACAAACGCCGGAGGTTCGATGTGTTCCTGACCCCGCTGATATGTGGCTTTGCTGCCCAGATACT
The DNA here is from genome assembly GCA_038238655.1 of Thermomicrobiales bacterium. GTDB lineage: Bacteria > Chloroflexota > Chloroflexia > Thermomicrobiales > JALYUS01 > JALYUS01. Next base: position 4,690 of record JBBSFO010000010.1, read on the forward strand.
GTTTGAACGGATGCAATTCACTGATAAACAGATGGCCTGCGGGTGCCATCATCCGTGCTGCTTCGGCGAAGACAAAAGGGAGATCGGCGATATGTTCGAGCACGAGGTTACAAACGATCAGGTCTACTGACTGATCGGTACAGGGCCAGGGCTGCGTGAGGTCCGCTGCTGCGAAGGTCACGTTGGGGCCAAATCCCTTGGCGCTGGCCTGCGCGAGCATGCCTTCGGAGAAATCAATGGCATGCACATGGTCGCCAATCTGCGCGAGCAGGGGCGTGTTCTTGCCGGTGCCGCAGCCAATTTCGAGGATGGAGCGGTAGCGCCGCGCGGCCAGCATCGTGCGGGTCACCGTTTGATCGAGATCGCGCGTCAGATTGTGATCGGTGTCGTAGGTTTCGGCCCAGCGTGTGTAGGCTGTTCGGACAGATGAGGCGTTCATCGGCGCTCCAGTGCATCAAGCAAGCGCTGACCGATCCGATCGTCAGCGTATTGCCAGCGAGCCGAAACAGCATAGCAGATGGAGATGGTGACTCGCGAATCGCCCCGGCACGGTTTCGCGCACAATGCAACGGGCCGAGAGCTACGCACTCCCAGCCCGTCCCCTGTCCGTACGATGAGCCTTAGCGAGTACCGCGTCGCTCCCGCCGCAACTCCGGCAATGCGTCCGTACGGATCAGATGTTGCTGCCAGTGTGCAGCAAACTCCACCGTCCGCTCGACATCCCCGAGTGGCGACAAAACCGCTCGCCCAAACGCGCGAATACCCGCCCGCATCTTCTGTGTATCCATCTCAATATGCCCCTTTCCGGCATCACTGCCGTTCTATCAAGAAAGAACGACGCCACCATGGGCGACGCAATTCCATCCCAGGAAGACCGTACCATGTCTGAGGGGATTGTGCAACTGTTCACAATGTTAGAAATATGTGTGTCGTTTTGTGCGTACGTTCGCGATATGCCGCACGATGTAGCTATGTGAACAAAGCGACAAACGGCGGCTTGTGCGATTGTGGCAGTGCCGACCTGATCGGAACCGGGGAGAATCACACAGGACGCAAAGATGAGACAAGGAAAAGAGGAGATTAATGGAAGAATCCCAGCGTTCCTATCCGTTTGTATCTCTTTGCGTCCTCTGTGTTCTTTGCGCCTTCGCGGTTCTCCCCGGTTTCGATCACGTTCCCGCCCGGTGGAAGCCGACGCCCTCGATCTGCGCGGCGTACTGCTCGGCGTCGTCTTCGGGTGCGTAGCCGAGTTGTTCCTGGGTCGGGCCGATGTCCCAATAACGGCGGGCATTGCCGGAGATCGCGTAGAAGATGCCCCATGTGAGCGGCGTCTCGATGGCACGCCACGCGAGTTGGGCCATGTCGCGCGGGGAGAGCCAGGTGCTAAGGTTGCGGACATTCTCCGGCTCTGGTAGCCACGAGCCGATGCGCAGGCAGATCACTTCCAGCCCATGCTCGTCCACATATAAACGGGCGATTGCCTCGCCGAATGCCTTAGAGGCGCCGTAGTAGCCGTCCGGGCGGACGGGCATGTCCGGGTAGCAGGGGCGACCCTTCAGTTCGTAGTAGCCCGTGACGTGGTTGGTTGTCGCGAAGACCATGCGCGGCACGCCCTCGTGGCGCATCGCCTCCAGCACGGTGTACTGGCCGACGATGTTATTCTGCAACGCGTCTTCCCATGGGGTCTGCACGGCGGATGATGCGGCGAGATGGATCACGGCGTCGCAGCCGCGCAGGGCGGCGCGCATCCCCGCCATGTCGGTGAGATCGGTTCGCACGATCTCCTCGCCCTCGCGCGCGGGGCCGACGGATTTGCCGCCCGGCCGCTCCTGCAATCGGAGCGCGTACCGATCTTTCAGCAGTTCCCTGAGCGATACCCCGATCTTCCCGCTTGCGCCCGTCATCAAAACCTTTTTCATCTCCGCCTCCCGATAGAACTAAGGACTGAGGACTGAGGACTGAGTATAGCGCACGATCACCACCCGATTGAGTCTGTTGGTCTGTGCGACACGGGATCGTTTGCCGCAGTCGCCTGTTCCGTTTACCATTCGGTAGGCGGCGGTGTGCGCGATGCCAAAGGAGCGGTGTGCGATGTCCTACGATGTTTACGTCAATCTCAAGTATGACGACGCGGTCGTTCGGCGGATCGTGGACATCGCGCCGCGCGTGGATTTCTTCGGTGATGGCGAAACGCTGACCTTTGCGCCGGGCGATTTCGCACTGCACAACGACCGCTTCCGGGGCATGCCGGAGCATGCATTCGTCGTAGAGCAAAGCGGCGGCACGCTCGACAGTCACGGCTTCCTCCTGATTATCAACCGCGCCGGGCGCTCCCTCGCTCTCCACGACAACGGGCCGGGCGACTTCACGCATGCACGCGAAACGATCCGCGATTTCACTGCCTGGGTGCGCGGGAACGTTCCGGGCGCGAAATTTGATATCGCCAGCATCGCAAGTACCGATGGGTACGCGGACTACACTTACGTCGGCGCGATGGGCGGCTGGCAGGTGACGGATACGGGGAATGGCCTCACCCCCACCGCCGCAGCAATCTGACTGACCTTGCCTCCAGCTCCTCGCACTGCCCGAAGAACACCAGGGATGAGGTTTCCTGCCCCGACTGTTATACTGACCGCTACAATGAGAATGTGTGTGTATCCACAGCGTATACGTCGCTGTCGGGGGCGTGACATGGTGCAAAAGACGATCCGATTGCCTCGCGCCGAGCGGCGGCGACAGATATTGACGGTCGCGGCGCAGGCATTTGCGGAGCGCGGATTCGGCGGCGTGACGATGGAGGAAATTGCCGGACGTGTCGGCGTGACGCGCTTGATCCTGTACCGCGCCTTTGCCTCCAAGGAAGACCTGTATCGTGCCATTCTGAACGATACCGCTACGTGCCTGACTGCTGCGATGGCGGAGGCTGTTGCGACGCCTGCCGCCCCGAGCGGTGCCGCCCTCCGGGCATATCTCGATGCGGCACGCCGGAACCCGTCCGCATTCATGCTCCTCTTCACGGGCGCTGCGGAAAGCCCACTCGGTGTCGAGATCGAGGTGGCACGTCGCCGCGTACGCGAGGAAATCACGCGGCAGGCGCTCGCTCAGGCCGCCAAGGAAGGAATCACCCCCGATCCCTTCTGGTCGCCCCTCATCGCGGAACTCACGCTCGCTATCGTCGAGCGTGGCACTCAGTGGTGGCTAACCGGCGCGCCAACCCCCGCCGCCGATGATGCATTCGTCGAATACCTCCAGCGCGGCGTGAGTGGCACCTTGAGCGGGATCGCAGCCGGTCACTTCAATCTGCGTTTCCCCGGCGGCCGCGCCCGCAACTAATCTCCATCGGCGCATCTTTCGACGCGTGCGTCACATTCCGACGTGCGGTTGCGTTATGGTGTATGGAAGTGCAATAATGATCTACAGGTTTCTTAGCATCTATCATCTACATATGGAGGCAATCATGCGGCGCGTACGGTTCTTCATCTCAATGGCCATCCTGTCGTTGAGCGTCTTTGTGGCGACCAGCCCGGTTTTCGCCGCTACAACAACGCAGCCCGTCCCCCCTGGGAAGATCGATCCCGGCAAGCCTGTATTGCCGGAAGCGCCGCTTGCGATCTTGCTGCCGATCATCGGCATCGTCGTGATTGGCCTGGCATTCTTCTTCATCCAGCGGCGCAACCGCGCGTCGGCAGCGGAGTAAGTTCCATACATTGCCGTCGCCGGCACCCGCTTGACACGGTCGCTGAGTAGTCGCCGCTGCGGATGGAATGTCATAGGATTGCGGAAGCAGAAAAGGCCCGGAGAGTGCCGGAAAGGGATGAGCGCGTATGCTGCCGTCCCTTTCCCGTCCTCTGCGCTCGTGGTCTTTCCGTGATGCGCGTTCTCAGGGAGATGAGGGAGAGATGGCGACGGTTCGCGGTATCGCACCAGGGCGAAGCGAACGGCATGCGCACGTCGTGTCGTTTGGTATTCCGTGGCGGCCACTGACGCTCATTGTGAGCATCGTGGTTGCCTATTTCTTCTCGCTCTCGGATTTGATCCGCGCGATGAAGTACGACACACCGCTCGCATACCTCGGCCTTGTGCCGCCGATCGCCTTTGCCCTCGGTTGCTATCGCTACCGCCGCGCGGGTGCCAGCCCGGCCGCGATTGGCCCGCTCGATGCCGCCGCCGGTGGCGCGCTCCTCGCCCTCGCGACGTTGATCGGTATCGGCCTACCCATCGCACTCGACGCCTATGCGTGGTCAAAGCGGCTCGATCTCCTTTCGTTGCCGATCTTCGCGGCGGGGTTGCTCATCCTCTTGTACGGCACCGGCGCGCTCGGCTGGGCATGGCCCGCCCTCGCATACGGTTTCCTGATCTGGCCCGTGCCATACGATCTCATCCTTGGTCATTTCCTCAATCCGCTGACGGATTGGACGGCGTGGGGCACGGGCCAACTCGCCCGCTACCTGCCGATCGGCGCGACGATTGACCCGACCGATGCGACCGTCTTCACCATCGCGACGCCGGGCGGCCCCCAGGCGGTGAGCATTGGGTCCGCCTGTTCGGGGTTCAATTCGTTCGTCGCCTGGGTGCTGATCGCAATCGCGCTCTGTATCATCGTCGGCGGGCGGAGACGGGGAGCGAGCGGCTTCGGGATCGCAGGGCGATTGGCGCTCTGGATGCTCGTCGGTACCGTACTCACATTGTTGAGCAACGTCGCGCGCATCCTCGCACTCTTTGCCGTCGCGCACCGCTCAGGGCTGAGCACGACGTTCTTCGATACGGTCCACACCGCACTTGGTACGACACTTTTTGCGCTGATCGTGACCGCGATGCTCCTCCTCTTGTCGCGGTTCGGTCTCGCCCTGCCTTCCCTCGCGCAGTCCGCTCCGCGTGCGCCATTAGCGACCGCGCCCTTTCCGGTGCAAGCGGCATTCATTGCTTTCGGCGGGTTTGTTCTCGCGGCGGGCGCGTTGATCGGTATCGGCATCTTTCAGATGGTGATTGCCTTTATCCTCCTGTTTCTGCTCTGCCTGCTCTTCACGCGAGATTATCTCCCCAGCACCGCGTCGGCCGCGCCCGCGCCATCGCTCTCTCCACCGATAGCACGGATACATCCGGCCCGAGTGATCGGCATGGCGATCATTGGCGTGACGCTGGTCGTGGCGGCGCTGGCCTCGTCGCAGTATTTCGCGCGTCATACCGACGGTATTCAGTCGTTCGGATGGCAGATCGGTGCATGGCAGCAGGAAACGCTCGGCGGCGCGGCCCGCTTTCTGATCGCAGCGGCACTGCTCGGTGGAGCGCTCGCGGTCGCCGCGATCATCGTGCGCGCACCCCGCTATAGCCCGGGGGCGGACAAGCCGCTCCGTATGCGACCGCTCACCGGCCCGGTCGGCGTGGCGATCATCGCGGCGATTCTCCTGACGACCACCGGGACGCTGGCACTGGCGAATGTCACGGTCGCCTCGTTCGGCGGTAATGCGACCGCGACCAGCGTGCCCGCCGGCGATTACGATGCGCTGCTGCCGGATTTGTCCGATATGCCCGCCACATTTGTTGAATCGTATGACTGGCCGAAGCAATTCCTCGGCAAGACAGCGACCTACAACCGCTACAGTTACGACGTTGCAGGCGCGCAACCCTTCTGGCTCGATGTTGTGACGACCGAAGACGCGGACGCGCTGGCGTACCACAAAGTGCATAACTGCTACGCATTCCACGGCTACGTCAACCAGGGCGAGCGCGAAATCGGCATTGGCAACGGCGTGACGGCGCGCATCGTCAACTACATCAAGCCGGATGTAAACGAGACGTGGAGCACGCTCTACTGGGAGCAGCGCATCGAGCGGGACGGCAAACTCTTTTATCAGCGGGTAGTGATGCTCTACGACCTGCCCCTCGCGCCGGGCGAAAGCGTCACGAGTTCACGCTTCACCGCCAACAATGCTCTGATGCAGACGCGCGCTTCTCAAGTTCTCGGTGGCTTGATCGCGCCCGCCACTGCATAACCCATCATCACCCTATCGTGCAACGAGACTGTTCGCGAGCATGATGTGGAGGAGCGTCGGGCGGAGGTCGGGGTGATCGAGGGGAATGATCCGGGCGGGCGCGCAGAAGAGATCATCCCGCGCACGCTCGTAGAGCGCGAGTGCGACCTCGTGGTTGTGCGCGTTCGGATACACTATCCCGTCAATGTCCGGGTAGGTCGCCGGGGTCTCGTAGAAATATCGCGACCAGGGCTGCGAGAGCGCATGATCGCACGCGGCAATGGCGGCGACGGTCCCCGCATTCATCGCCGCTTGCCCTCGCAGGTCCAGGAGGTGGAGATTCCGCCGGACGACGGGCGTCGCGATGTGCCATCGCTCGAATTCGACGATGCCCGTATCGCCGAAGATTTCGACGAGACACGAGGAAAGCCCGTCCGATTGGTCGGTTGACCAGCCGCCGTAATAGATGCCGCGTGCGGGATCATCCGTCGGCTTGCCGGTGGCCGCATCGCGCCGGTGGTGATCGAAGCGCCGGTTGGGGCCATGGTAGCGGAAGGAAAGGGCCGTCTGATGATACCGGCTCGTCGGATCGAACAAACGAACGAGCGCGGTGCCGGATGGCACCGCGCAGAATCTCGGACTTAAGCGGCGGACCGGGTCGGGCGGTGGTGGACTGACGACGACCACGCTAGTTCACCCCAACAGCCTCGGCGAGCGCAACGACCTGCGCGACGTCGCCCCGCTTCAGTACGTCGAGCGGGGACGCGCCCTCCAGGTACCGATTCGCGCGCGTGAGCCAGCTCACCTTCGCGAGTGGCGACACATCAAGCGCCTTCAGTGCCGCCGGCACGCCCGCGATGACGCCATCCGGCCCCTCAGCATCGAATTGCCAGAGTGGAAAGTACCACGCGCCGCGATCCTGCACGCCCAGCAGGGTGCCGCTCTCGACGCGGTCGTGGGGGGTTTGCCGACTTGTCCCCAGCAGCTTCGCCACCTGTGGCGCCGTGATCGCATCCTTCAGCAATTCACGCCGCCGTGCGAACGACGCGGTCAGCACGCGCGTTTCCAACTCGACGATCTCAATGGGAGTATAGGTCCGTCCGCCGGTGAGCGTGTTGATGAGTTCGGCGTGGGATGCATCGGGAGCGCGTGTTTCGAGCGCACGCTCAACGCGAGAAAGCGCTTCCGTCTGCTCCCCAGGATCGAGAGCGTTTAATCGCGTCTCGATCCCTCGTGCAGCCTTGATGATCGTTGGCCGATCCTTCTTGTCGTACTGTGTCGGATCCGTGATCTGGATAGCGATCATCGTCTTTCCGTGCGCCCTTTCCTCCTACCACGGACGACCCATACCGAAGATTATCGCGTATCGTCAGAGATGTCAAGAGGTAAGAGAAGTCAAGTGGCGTATTGCGACGCATTGTATGGGTTGAGGAAGCGCGTCCATTGCTTGTCTTCGATGAAGGGAGGCACAATCCGCCGCCGCTAGTGTGTCGTACCGGGCACCGGGCGGCGGAGTGCGGAGCGTGCTCTATCATTGGGCGCGTCCATGTGGCGGAAGGCGGGCGCGAGCGCAGCACCGAGGCTGACGAGTAGGAAACTTCCGGCAATCGTCAGGAAGATCGTCCGCAGCCCGACCGGATCAATGAGTAAACCCGCCAACCCGCGTCCGAGCGGGATCATCATGAACGAGACGGCGATGCGCATCCCTTGCACCCGCCCACGGAGTGCGACGGGCACGCGTTCCTGTGTGATCGTCGCGCTGAGCGGATTGACGGGGCCGACCGCCAAGCCATCAATGAAGACCGCGATCACGAGCACGGCGAGCGGGGGCGTGAAGGCGAAGGTCGCGTACATCCCGGCGACCGGGATGCAGTAGAGGACGAAAATCGCCCGACGCGACAGGCGATGCCCGACCGCGCCGAACCAGAGCGAGCCGATCACCGCCCCGCCGCCGAGCGCGGCGAAAATCAGGCCAACCGGCACCGCGCTGTGATACGTGCGGATCGCGTAGACGGAGAAGAGCAGACCGATCGGGGCGTCGAGGAAGTTGCCGACCGCGAAAAGCAGGGAGAGGGCGCGGATTACGGGATCATCCCAGATGAATCGCAACCCCTCCATCAAGTCAGCGACATATCGCCCGGGCGGCGCTGCTTCCTCGCTGGCCACCGCGACCGCTGGGATCAGCGCGCCAATCAGCGCGGCGGAGATGGCGAACGTTGCCGCATCGAGCCAGAGGACATTGCTCGCGCCGATCACCGCGATAAGCACGCCCGCAAGCGGTGGCCCGAGCAGCGTGGCGATGCGTGGCACGGTCTGGACGAAACTGTTGGCACGTTCGAGGCGCATCTCTGCCATTGCCGCGAGTTCGGGCACGAGGCTTTGCCGCGCGGTATTTCCCGGTGTGTTGAAGAGGTTGCCGAGAAAGGCGAGGGCGAGTAGTTGCCAGAAGGCCAGTCCCACGGTGTGATAGAGGAGCGGCACGAGCGCGACCGTCAGGCCGCTCGTCAGGTCCGCGAGGATGCTCGTCCGTTTGAAACCGATCCGGTCCACGAGCGCACCGCCGAACACGCCCGCGATAATAAAGGGCAGCGCCTCGAAGACGCCCGTCAGCCCCGTCTTCGCCGCGCTCCCTGTCGTTTGCAGCACGAACCACGGCAACGCGACAATCGTCAGCATGCTGCCAATGTGCGAGATCGTATTCGCCGCGAGCAGGCCAAGGATCGGCCTGCGTATGTTCGTTGTCGCGCTCATGCTGTCCATCGCTGCTCCAGTACGAATATTAAGACCTGATGCGCAGCGTATCGTAGAAAATTGATTTTGTCAATATCAAGATGCATTTATTCAATATTTATTGATAAATCGTGGGCAAAAGAGAGCGGGCAAGCATCATGCCTGCCCGCTCTCTGCTCTCTGCTGCTCGCTGCCCGCTAGTATTTCGGCAGGGAGGGGTCCACGTCGTCGGACCAGGCGAGGATGCCGCCGTTGAGGTTCTTCAACTTGCGGAAGCCCGCGTCCTTGAGAATGCCGAGCGCCTTCGCAGAGCGGACGCCGGAGCGGCATTGCAAGACGATCTCGTCCGCCGAATCGAGTTCGTGCATCCGCGCGGGCACATCGCCGAGCGGGATGAAGCGGACATCCGGCTCCTTGATCGTACCGAGCGCCCACTCGTGCGGCTCGCGCACATCCACGATGACGATGTGCTCGCCTGTGTCCAGCCGCTGCTTCAATGCGCGTGGTGTAATCTCCCACTGCGCTTCCAAATTCACTTCCGGGCCCGGCGTGATGCCGCAGAACTCGTCGTAGTCAATCAGGTGGTGGATCGTCGCGTGTTCGCCACAGATCGGGCAGGTCGGGTCCTTGCGCAGTTTGTACTCGCGGAACTGCATTTTCAGGGCGTCGAAACGCAGTAAGCGGCCAATCAGCGGGTCGCCGATGCCGATAATTAGTTTCAGCGTCTCCGCCGCCTGCAACGCGCCGACAATACCGGGCAGCACGCCGAGCACGCCGCCCTCTGCGCAGGAGGGAACGAGGCCGGGCGGTGGCGGCTCCGGATACAGGCAGCGGTAGCAGGGACCTTCGTTCGCATAAAAGATCGAGACCTGCCCCTCGAAGCGGAAGATCGAGCCGTAGACATTCGGCTTGCCTAAGAGCACGCACGCATCGTTGACGAGGTAGCGCGTCGGGAAGTTGTCCGTCCCGTCTACGATGATGTCGTAGTCCTTGAAAATATCGAGTGCATTCTCGCTGGAAAGACGCGTCTCGAAGGTCGTAATCTCGGTGTACGGGTTGAGGGCGGTTAGTCGCCGCTTCGCCGCTTCCAGTTTCGAGGTACCGATGTCCTCGGTCGTGTAGGTTACCTGCCGCTGGAGGTTCGACGAGTCCACGACATCGGCGTCCACGATACCGATGTGGCCGACGCCCGCCGCCGTCAGATACAAGCCGAGTGGCGCGCCGAGACCGCCCGCGCCGACCAGTAGGACGCGCGCCTGCTTCAGTTTCTTCTGCCCCGCCAGCGTCACTTCCGGCATAATGAGGTGGCGGCTGTAGCGGCCGATCTCGTCCGGCGAGAGTTCTCCATCTTCTAAGGTCGCAGTTCCCCCCGCAATAGACGGCACGATCGTCACAGTATCGCCGGAAGCGACGGGGGTCGCGTCTTTTTGCAGATAGCGGATATCCTCGTCGTTCAAATAGACATTGACGAACGAGCGTAGTTGACCGCTTTCGTTGTACAGATGCTTTTTGAGGTCCGCGTACTCCCCGGTCAGTTGCCCGAGCACCTCGCCGACAGTGCCACCTGCCAGTTGCACCTGCTCCTTGTTCCCGGCAAACTGCCGCAGCGCCGTCGGGATCAAAATCGTCACATTCTCTGCCATCTCATGCCTCCTCATATTAATCGGAAACCGGGGAGAACCGCAGAGACGCAGAGAACACCGAGGGGAGGGATATTTTTTTCTCTTCCCCTCTCTGCGTCCTCTGCGTTCTTTGCGTCTCTGTGGTTCATACCTGGTTTCTCCCGTCTTCCCTACCCACGTTCGATGATCGGTTCTTCATTGTAGCCGGAGCGGTCGGCTTTGAGCACCCACGATTTGAGATCGAGGGCGATGCCCTTATAGACGCCCTGGATGATATAGGAATAGGTCGGCCAGGCAAAGTCGCGATCCGTCTCGGAGGGGCGGGGCTCGCTGTCGGGGTGCGAGTGGTAGAAGCCGAGTAGTGCCATGCCCGCTTCTCGCGCCCGGCGCTCCTCGCGCGCGATCACCTCCGGCCCGATGCGGAAGCGGCGGCGGCGCTCGTCCACCTGCTCCCACGCATTCTCGACCGGAACCGTCTCGCGCACGACCTTCTCATCGCCCTGCATTACACCGATCAATAACCCGCACACCTCGTCCGGATAGCCAGTCTCGCTCTGCCGACACACTGTCGCCCTGAGTGCATTTGTCCACACTAAATTCATGCTGCAAACTCCGAAACCGATTGAACCGTAGAGACGCAAAGAACGCAGAGCAACACAGAGAAAAGAAAGAGATTGTTCATCTGTTTCCTCTCTTCCCTCTCTGCGTCCTCTGCGTCTCTGCGGTTCAATCGGTTTCCTCCGAGTCCCAGAAGGGGAGCGAGAGATACTTGGCCGCGCCATCGCAGAAGATGGTGACGACGATGCCTGCATCGAGCGTTGCCGCGACGCGCAGGGCGGCGACGGTGTTGGCGGCGGCGGAAACGCCGACGAGCAAGCCTTCCTCGCGCGCCAGTCGTTTGACCATCGCGTGCGCATCGTCCGTGCTCACTTCCTCGATGGTATCGGCGAGCGACGGGTCGAAGATGCCGGGGACGATCGCGGAGGCGTAGTGCTTGATCCCCTCGATGCCGTGGAGCGGGCTATCCGGCTGCACCGCGACGAGTCGCACTGCGGGGTTGTACTCGTGCAGGCGGCGACCGGTGCCCATCAGGGTGCCGCTCGTGCCTGTCGCCGCAACGAAATGCGTCACCGCGCCGCTCGTTTGCTCCCAGATTTCCGGCCCGGTCGTTTCGTAGTGGGCGCGCCAGTTGGCGTCGTTGTTGAACTGGTCGGGGTAGAAATACCGCTCCGGATCGGCGGCATGGCGGCGCTGCACCTCATGGATCGCGCCATCGAATCCTTCCGCCGGGTCGGTCTCGATGAGCGTCGCGCCGTAGGCGGCGAGCATACGCTTGCGTTCCTCGCTCGCGTTCGCGGGCATGCAGAGTTCGACCCGATAGCCGAGCGTCGCCGCGATCATCGCGTAGGCGATGCCGGTGTTGCCGCTCGTCGCGTCCAAAATGGTCTTGTCCGGCGTCAGAAGGCCGCGCGCGATGCCGTCCTCGATCATCGCGCGGGCGGGGCGATCCTTGACACTGCCGCCGGGGTTGTGCATCTCCGCCTTCGCCGCAACGGTGACCATTGGAGAAAGGTGCGCCGTGACATGTGTCAGTTGAATAAGTGGCGTGTTCCCAATCAGGTCGAGTACGGTCGTCGTGCCTTGTGCCGTTACCTGTGCCATCGTTGCTCGTCCCTCCACGCATTCGCGGCGCGCATTGTCGCAGAAGTTGCGTAACAAACGCAACAACGCATTGCGTCCGCATATCCGTGATAACGGCGCGGGACGAATGAGCATTCCCGTATCAGAGTTCGGGGTTCAGCAGAATCTTTCCCTGACCTCTGAATGCGTATTGCTCATTGCTGATTGCTCTCATACTATGTGGCGGGAACGGACGGAGAGCGATGCGTGGAAAGGCAAGCGATTGCGAGCGGGTGATCTGGCGCCGGATGTGGCGGTGACGATTGGGGACAAGCAGATACGATTGCGCGACTTCGTTGGCGAAAAGCGTGTCGTCCTGTATTTCTATCCGAGAGACGCTACGCCCTCCTGCACAATGGAGGCACGAGGGTTCAATGATCTCGTCGCACAGTTCGCCGCCGCTGAAACGGTGGTTATCGGTGTCAGCACGGACGACGCTGCGACGCATGCACGGTTCGCTCGTAACGAGCGGCTGCGCTTCTCGCTCGGCACGGACCCGGACGGCGTGCTGGCAGCGGCCTTCGGCGCGGCGAACCGGCTCGTCTTCGGTATCGTTGCCAAACGCGTGACGTTTTTGATCGAGCGGGACGGCCGCATCGCCCGTGTCTGGGATCGCGTCAATCCACTCACGCACCCACACGACGTGCTGGATGCGGTGCGGGCCCTCACCCCTATCCGCCCGGCGGGCACCCGATTCCCCACCAGGGAAGGGGAGCAGTACGCCAACGCATCGTTGCCTGAGTGATCTCGGTGCAGCACGACAGGGATGCTCGATTATGCGGTGCCGCTGAGTTGCTCCGTGATCTTGCGCGCGGCGACGATGACGCGTTCGGCTTGTTGCCGCTCATCCTCCGAGCGGAACCGCTGCTCGGGTAGCGTGATGCCAACCGAGCCGATGATCTGGCCGACGGGCCCAAAAATCGGTGAACCGATCCCCACCGCGCCTGGCGTCCGCTCGCCGCGCGTGAGCGCGTACCCTTGCTGGCGCACCCGTACGAGTGCCTGCTCCAGTGCCACGCGATCGGTGGTCGTTTGCGAGGTGAGCGCCGGGAGCGGTCGCCCGAGGATCGCGCGCTGCTCGGCTTCCGGGAGGAAAGCGAGGATGGCGAGGCCGGTTGCGCCCGCCGTGACGGGCAACCACTCGGCAATTTGGCGAATTTGCCGGATAGGGTGCGGCGAGTCCATGGTCGCCGCGAGCATCATCTCCTGGCGCGTTGGATCAAAGAGCGCGAATAACGCCGTTTCCCCCGTCGAATTCACGAGTTCCTTCAGCCAGGGGAGGGCGACTTCGCGCACGGGGTGGTGATCCGCCGCCTTCCACGCCAGACGGAGAAACCCAAGCCCCAGGCGGTAGCGTCCCGTTTCCGGCTCCTGCTGGACAAGCCCATCGGTCTGGAGGTGCGCGAGAACGCGGTGGAGGGTGCTGGGATGCATTGCAACCCCCGTGGCAATCTCGCGCAGGCCCCACGATTTCCCAGCGGCATCAACCATCCAGAGTAGGACCGCAAACGCGCGTGCGACCGGATCGCGCGTTTCGCGCCGCCCTGTCTCCTGTACGGCTGACTCATCCATACATACTCCCTCCTGGCCGAACGGTTCCATCGTCACCCAGACATATAGCATAGCCGGGCCGATATTTCTTTCAAAGAATTTCACTGCTCGAATCGCCGCTTCGAATGACCTTGACAACGAGGATAAGAAGATATATCTTACGTAATAAGGAAATGTACGTTCCTTTATAAGGAACGCGTTCGCTAGGTTATTCCAGTGTTGGATGAACCGGGACGTGTGTTGTGAAGGCAGTGATGGTTGCCAACCGCCCGTCGTACCGCTCTCGTTCCCGTGCGTCGCCTGCGATACAATGACGGGAAGCAATCTCGCGCGGGGAAACGACGTGTCGTTCGTTCACACATACCCGTGTTGGCCTGGAGAGGCAGACAGCAAAGCCGTTCGGAAGCGGGAACGGCGAGGAGGAAACCGTGAATCGCCCTGTGTATCCGAACATTGACTCAACACCCGAACTGGTCACCGGTGCCTACGAGCGGATGAAGGCGAATCTGCCGATCATCCGCCAGCGTCTTGGGCGGCCCTTGACGCTGATGGAGAAGATCGTTCTATCGCACTTGGACGACCCCGCCGGGCAGGAATTGAAGCCCGGCGAGAGCTACCTGATGGTCCGGCCGGACCGTGTGGCGTTGCAGGACGCGACGGCGCAGATGGCCCTCTTGCAGTTCGCGCAAGCGAATATTCCGCGCGTCGCCGTGCCTTCGACCGTCCACTGCGACCACCTGATCCGCGCGCACATCGGTGCGGACCCCGATCTCGCGGGCGCTACGTCGGAGAACCGTGAGGTCTACGACTTCCTTTCGTCCGTCTCGCAGAAGTACGGCTTGGGCTTCTGGAGGCCGGGGAGTGGCATCATCCATCAAGTCGTGCTGGAAAACTACGCCTTTCCCGGTGGCATGATGATCGGCACGGACTCGCATACCCCAAACGCGGGCGGCCTCGGCATGATCGCCAGCGGCGTCGGTGGCGCGGACGCGGTGGACGTGATGTCCGGCTTCCCATGGGAAGTGAAGTACCCGAAAAAGATCGGCGTCAAACTGACAGGCGAGCTGAAAGGTTGGACCGCTCCGAAGGATGTCATCCTCAAACTGTGCAGCATCCTCACCGTCAAGGGGGGCACGAACGCGATCGTCGAGTTCTTCGGAGAAGGATGCGCGACGATCTCCTGCACCGGCAAGGCGACGATCTGCAATATGGGCGCGGAGCACGGCGCGACGACCTCGCTTTTCCCCTTCGACGAGCGGATGGACCTCTATCTGCGCGGCACGGGGCGCGCCGCCCTCGCCGATCTTGCGAAGGCGAACCGCGACCTGCTCGTCGCCGACTCGGAGGTCGAGGCGGAACCGGAGAAGTACTTCGACCGGGTGGTCGAGATTGACCTGACGACACTCGAACCGATGATCGTCGGGCCACACACGCCGGACCTTGCCCGCTCTCTTTCGGAGATCGCGGCGGCAGTTGCATCTGAAGGGTACCCGGACAAACTCTCCGCCGCCCTGGTCGGCTCCTGCACGAACTCCTCGTACGAGGACATCTCGCGCGCCGCCGCCGTCGCCCAGCAGGCGATTGATCACGGCGCGACGATGCGGACGAATTTCATGATTACCCCCGGTTCGGAGCAGGTGCGCGCGACGCTGGCGCGGGACGGGCAACTCGACACGCTGGAGCGGATCGGTGGCAAGGTGCTCGCGAATGCCTGCGGCCCCTGCATCGGCCAGTGGCAGCGGGACGACCTTTCGACCCTGCCATTGGTGAGCGGGGGCGAGGCGAACACCGCGCAGCCGAAGCCGCGCAACTCGATCATCAACTCCTTCAACCGCAACTTCCCACGCCGCAACGACGGCAACCCGGACACGCTCTCCTTTATCGCCAGCCCGGAGATCGTCATCGCGTACGGGCTGGCCGGTCGCCTCGCCTTCAATCCGCTGACCGACACACTCGAAGCGCCGGACGGCAGCACCTGGAAGTTGGAACCGCCCGCCAAAGCGCCCGACCTTCCCGCTGAGGGATTCGTGACGGACACGACGGGCTTCGTGCCGCCCGCCGAGGACGGCGGCAACATCGAGATTAAGGTGGACCCGAATAGCAAACGACTGCAACTTCTCGAACCGTTCCCCGCGTGGGACGGCCACGATTACCTGAACGCGCCGGTACTCCTGAAGGTGCAAGGGAAGTGCACGACGGACCACATCTCGCCCGCCGGACCGTGGCTGCGCTTCCGCGGGCACATTGACCACATCAGCGACAACATGTTTATCGGCGCAATCAACGCCTTCACCGGCGAGGCCGGGACGACGCGCAACGACCTGACGGGCGAGGAGAATGTGCCGGTGCCGCAGGTCGCGCGGGCATACAAAGCGGCGGGGATGCCGTGGGTGGTCGTCGGGGACGAGAACTACGGCGAGGGGTCGAGCCGCGAGCACGCCGCGATGGAGCCACGCTTCCTCGGTGCGGCGGCGATCATCGTCAAGAGTTTCGCGCGCATCCACGAGTCGAACCTGAAGAAGCAGGGCGTCTTACCGCTGACCTTCGCGGATCCGAACGATTACGACAAGATTCGTGAGGACGACCGGATGGACCTGTCCGAGATCGGCGACCTCGCCCCGAACGCGCCCGTGATGCTGCGCGTGCGCCACAGCGACGGCACGAGCGACTTCGCCGAACTGAAGCACACGATGAATGAGGAGCA
>JBBSFO010000011.1:0-20831 GCA_038238655.1 Thermomicrobiales bacterium
CGCGTCGGTCACGGAGGGATCGCCGCACGAAAGGGGCACCATCGGACGCCTCGGTCTCGAGGCCGAGCAAGGCGACGAGCAGCGCGCGGCAATTTGCCCAGCTGGGGTCTACCCCACCCTGACGTCAGGCATGCTGCTCTCCAAGCGTCAGTATAGGGTCGATAATTCTTTTTCTTGACATCCGTTCCGAAACATTATAGACTCTATCTTGACAGATGGAGGATATAACACCATGAATGGACAACGAATCGGCTACGTCCGGGTCAGCTCCCTCGACCAGAACCCGGATCGCCAGCTCGAACAGATTCCCGTGGATCGCACCTTCACCGACAAAGCGTCGGGCAAGGACGTCGCGCGCCCCCAACTCGATACCCTCATGCGCTTCGTGCGCGAGGGGGACACCGTCGTCGTGCACAGCATGGACCGCCTCGCGCGCAACCTCGACGACCTGCGCCGCCTCGTCAAGCAGTTGACGGAACGTGGCATACGGGTCGAGTTCGTTAAGGAGGGGCTGACCTTCACGGGGGAAGACGCGCCGATGGCGACGCTGCTCTTGAGTGTGATGGGGGCGTTCGCGGAGTTCGAGCGGGCGCTGATCCGGGAGCGGCAGCGAGAAGGGATCGCGTTGGCGAAGCGGCGGGGGGTGTATCGGGGGAGGAAGAAGGCGCTGAGTGTCGAGCAGCGGGCGGAGCTAAGACGGCGAGTAGGGACAGGGGAGGGGAAGGCGGCGGTGGCGCGGGCATACGGGATCAGCCGCGAGACGCTCTACCAGTACTTGCGTGTGACTGAGTAACCGATGCCGCAGCGATCGGTGCGGACAATTACCCGACCGGCTGCCATGCCTGCGACGCTGGCTGCGTTCGAGCGGGCATCACCCGCGCGGGTGTGCGGAAGGAGGAATGGTGGGCTGAATAATCTGGGCGCGCCGACGAAGGTGACGATGGCGAACGCGCTCTACACCGATAAGAATCACACCATCGCGGAGATCTTCCGGTCGCTCCTCGTCTCGTGGGCGACGTGTTACCGCTCTCTCGATGGCCCGGCCGATGTGACCGCTACTTTGCGGGTGAGGACAGATCCCCCACTCCCACGCCATGATGGTTCTCCTGGACATTCCAGCGGACCTGCTCCATTGAGCGGAATCCGCCCTCACATCGCTCTGGTCCGGCTATGTCTCTGCAGAGAGAGATTTAGCGATGGTACGGGGACTTTTATTTCCTTATCCGCAGCGTTGTTGAACGTGATGAAACGTGATGTACGTACGTTCAACATATACTTCTAGCACTTGACGAACGTACACCTATAGTCTATATTGATCCCACGGTCGCTGTCGTGTACGACATCGTTATTTAGCGTGGGGAGTATGTTGTGGGCATACGTGATCGTATTTTGCACAGTCGCTCTATTCGTTTGCAGTGTCGAAACAATCAGACTCATCGCGAAGGCCGATCCAGAGGCCGGTCCAAAAGGTTCCCTCGATTGTGGGATGGACAGAAAACCTCGCGTCGAGCGGCAATCGTGGGTACAATCGTTTTGAGTATCATCAGCTCCGCATTGACAGCATATGCGGAGGTACCCGCGCCGATGCTAATACCGCAAGCAAACCCGACGAGATCTCCGGCTGTCGCAGCTTCTCCCACAACGGCGACTTGGAGTGCGGGGACCCCGACGCCAATCGGGCCGGACCCAGCCCCACCCCATCCCCCGACTGCGACCGCCACGGCAGGACCGACGGTGGTACCTCCTCCATGGAAGCAGGCAATAGCAATGGGGGCATATATCCCCGGTGCGCCCCAGGATACGACGGTGCTTAGCCAGTTTGAGGCGATGACCGGGCATCAAATGGCGATTGTCCATTGGTATCAGCCGTGGGGATACGATAAAGGCACCTATACATCCGCTCTCGACACGCGAGCGCTCGCGGCGGTGGCGGCGCGCGGCGCCGCCCCCCTGATTACCTGGGAGGCGTGGGGCACCGTCAACGGCGCCGATCCCTCCCGCCTCGCCACCATCCCCTCCGGCGCCTTTGATTCCTACATCGACTCCTGGGCCAACGGCCTCAGGGTCTACGGCGGCACCGTCTATCTCCGCCCCTTCCACGAGATGAACTTCCAGGGCTATCCCTGGGCCATCGGCGTCAACGGCAACACTGCCCCCGACCTCGTCGCCGCCTGGCGCTACATCCACAACCGCTTCGCCCGCGCCGGCGCGACCAATGTCCGCTGGGTCTGGTCCCCCAACCCCGACAACGGCCTCGTCCCCCTCGGCGACATCTACCCCGGCGACGCCTACGTGGACTGGTTCGGCGTCGACGTCTACAACGGCGGTACCCAGTTCGATTGGGGTGGCTGGCTCCCCGCGCGGCAGATCATGGAGCGCACCTACCGCATCTTCCAGGCGCTCAGCCCGGCCAAGCCGGTGATGCTCCCTGAGGTATCGAGCGTCGAGGCGGGGGGGAGCAAGGCGCAGTGGATCAGCGACCTCTTCGCCACCGCCCCCGCCGCCTTCCCCAACCTCAAAGCCATCGTCTGGTTCCACGATAACTGGACCGTCGTCGATGATCGCCACCTGCCCATTGCCGACTGGCGCGTCAACACCTCTCTCGCCTCGCTCCAGGCCTTCCGCGACACTTAATCCCGGACAGCGCGCGACGCCCATGGCGGCCTGTGTTCGCCGCGCGATCCCCGTCCTCCCTTTCAAGATTTGGCGGCGGGAGCCGCATTCTCGGGCCACGGGATCGTTTGTGGCAACCGGAAGTCGGGCACAGTCCCCGTCCATGAGTTGGGGGCATTCATCGAATTGAAATAGACGAGACCCCTCAGGAGCGGGTATTGATCGAACGATGCATACGCGTCCTGCAACCACGCCGCCTGGCGACCATCGGAATCGTTCGCCACCCCGAACTCTGCGATGACAATCGGCTTCCCGAATGGCGCGACGGTTCGGTACTTCACCCCGAAGAGTTCATCGAACGAGAGGGCTTCCGTCGCCCCGACCGACAGATCCCATTCCTTATTCGAGAGGATGGTGAGGCCCACCAGGTCAGCATAATTATCTCCCGGATAGAAGCGGGGTGCATCGCCGTTCCCCGCCGGGGACCACATCCAGAGGACGTTCGTCGCCCCTTCGGCACGGAACAGATCAACGTAGTGGCGATACGCCTCGATATAGAGGCCCGGATTGGCGATTGCCCACGGATAGTTTTCCGTCAGTTCCATCTCATGCGCGAAGCGTACGAGGATCACCTGAGGCGCTTGCGCTTTGATCGCTTGTGCGTCCGCCCGGATCACCGCATCATTGGCACCATATGCGGTGTCGGCGAGAATATTGTGCCCATCGTTCGAAGCGGTCGTCCACGGCTCGATAGTGACGAGCGGGACCCGCTGCTTCGTGCGCGACGAGGCAATAAACCGCGAGATCTCGCCCGGCTTGTCCCAGGAAATGAAATCGTGGTCAATATCCAATGGTCGCCCATCGAGCGCATGGGTCTGGAAATCATAGACACCGAAGACTCGGCGATCGGTCGGCAACTCGACGACCGGCAACGATGCGTCGGGGATGGTCCTCCCGGTCGCCTCAGTGACATCCGAAGGGCTTGCGGCCGTCGTCTCGCTTTGACCGCTTGCCATCGGGGGGGTCCTGTCGCCTAGCACTTGCGGGCGCACGGCGGGAGACACCGTGGCGATTACTTGCTGGTCATCCGCCATCCCGGTCGGCGAGACGACGGGCTGCTCTACAGCTGCGGTCGCTTCTACGATATCCGAAGGATTTGATGCCGTCGTATCACTTTGATCGCTTGCGATACGAGAGGCCGGAGGCTCGGCATCGCTTGTAGATATCGCCTGATCAGCAGGTACATAGGGTGCGTCCATCACGCGCGCATCTCTCAGATCGCTGAACGAGATCGCTTCGGCGATTTGCGGAAGCGAAGCGACCCCCGTACCACCGAGAAGGGCGGCCAACAAGATCAGGACGGACAGCGCCTTCCCCCGCAGCAGCACGCCGCGCATGAGACTCACGCCCTCGGCGACGAGCGCGCGGAGATCGCAGACCAGCGCGACGAGATAGACACAGAGGACCATCAGCGCCCCTTCGAGAGAGAAGAGCAGATATCCCTGCGCGTCGCTGTGCCGCGTGGAGGCAAGGTAATACCAACTGGCGGCCGTCGAGCCGAGGATCAGCACGAAATAGGGGATATAGGGAGCGAGGGAGAATGGCCTCCCGGTTCCTCGGTCTACGCCCTTGCGTGTGATCATGTAGGGCTTCTTCACCCTGAGCAGCACCTGGACAAGCGCGGACAGCACGACCGGCCAGCGCGCGACATGCAGGACGACACCACGCCAACTCAGGGAAACACCGCGCGGCAGGAACCATTTCTTGCTCCAGCGCCAAACGATGAAGGCGACGGCCGCCTGCGGGAAACTGTGTGCGACGAAGTCCCAGAAGGTCGTACGGCTGACGCTGGTGTTGGCGAGCAGCGCGACGCTCGGCAGGCAGAACAGCAGGCACATCGCGACGCTCCACAGCGTGTACCACGTCTGCACGAACAGGAACTGCACCGCCTGTCGCGGCGTGTAATTCCGGATTAGGCGCGGGGTGAAGCGGAACAGCACCGTGATCATGCTGTACGCCCAGGCGAACTGCTGCCCGATGTAGGTCTCGAACGTCTCCGGCCCGTCGCCGGTGGCGATCACCTCCGGCACGAAGACCCCCTCGTACCCCCTTGATGCGAGGATCACCGTGTCGAGGTGGTCCTCCGCCCGCGTTGGCTGGAAGCCCCCGATCTCGCGAACCGCCGACATGCGGTACGTACAGTGGGAACCGATGATGAAGGGCGTGCCCGAGAACCCGAAAAAGCCCGACTGGAGCGGCCCTTGGAGGACCAATTCCTGCTCCGCCGATCCCCGCGACGTCCAGTGCTCGAAGTTCCCGTAGACGGACGGCGCCTGCACGTACGCGATTTTCGGGGCGCCGAAGTAGCCGATCACGCGGTCGAGGTAGCGCGGTTTGGGGAGATGGTCGATGTCGAGCTGGGTGAAGAGATCGTATCTGATCCCCAGCCGATCAATCGCGTCCAGCCAGGCGTTGACGTTGCCCGCCTTGGTCTTCTCCTTGAACGGTGCTTCCGTCTGGTTCCAGTATTCGACGAGATCGCCCCACGTCGCCCGGTCGTGGCGGCTGAAGTACCGGACGCCCAGGGATCGCGCGAGCGCCTCAACGTTGGGCGAATGCACCTTGTCAACGAGGATCCAGTTCTCGTGGGGGTAGGAAACCTGCGTCATCGCGACGAGTTGCCTGCGGACGATCTCCAGACTTTCGCTCCCCGGCACGGTCAGCGAGATGATCGCGACGCGATAGCCCCTTGGCGCATGGATATGCCGTGGCTTGCGCATCCAGCCGAGAAAAAAGGCATACATCCCGGGGAGGATCGTGCTCAGATAGAAAACGCTCCCGGTCATGAGCCAGTAGAGGGCGGCGTTGCCCCGATGCGCCGGTTGGAGCCACCATACCCAGAAATAGGACGCCGACACGCCGAAGAGGCAGACCAGGACGGCATACTGCGCCCGCTGCGCAATGGTTAAGACAGGGAGATTGATGATTCGAGCCTCCCGCGACCGCGATGTAGCGGCAGCGCGGCGTCGCGAACCCTCCTTTGGTGCGGCGGTCGCGGCGCGCCGGTTGGCCCGATCCCATGTCTGCAGTCGTTGCCGAGGCACGCGAGCCCCTTGATGACGCAGCACGAGGGGCGTCGCACTTTCATCACCGCCCCACAGCAATCGTAGATCGATCATCATTCCCCCAGTTTCTCGACATACACGCGGCGCGTTCGACGGGGACGGATTGCCGTCATCACCCGCGCGCTAGGCGCAAAAAACCCGACCTCAAGAAGCTGAGACCGGTTTCACCACTCGCTCCCCAACACCGAGGTGACCACATTACAGGTGTTGGATCATTACATTCCTATTGGCTGACGGTGGAAACAGCGAATGCGATCTGCGGCTCCTCGCTGATGTTGCGGCACCCCATACTTTTCTTGCACGACAATGCATCTTGACACTATAAGCGTACGTTCAATATGTAGATTCACTTACATTAATAGTGTATCATGCTACTCTTCATTCGACAATCCTCTTACAACATGTAAACAGCGACATCAATATTCTAGAGAATAATCCCTGTTCGCAATATACGAAGATTACGCCATTCCCCTTTGGAGCGACCTACATCCAACGCCGGTGGAGAAGCAACGCCTCGGACAGCCCTTGCGATGCCCGTATTCGCGTTTCTGTTCGCCATCGGCTCGTCTCATACCGATTCCTGTGGAACAGTTCTCAGATCGCAGGCTGGAAAGCCCGCGCTACCATCAGACTGAATGGAAACGATCCAGCAGGAATCGGTATCAGTCGGCGGCAATGTGCTGATATGCTCGGGTCGCGGGCACTCCTTCGTTCATCTCAGTCGGGCGTACAGTCTCGCCATTGTGATACGTTGGCGTCGCGAGCAACGATGGCAACCCGACACCGTCGTAGATGAAGCCGAGCGTACGAAGTTCCGCCGCATCGTAGAGATTGCGCCCATCCACCAGCACAGGGCGGCACATCGTCTCGCGGAGCCGCCGGAAGTCGATGTGCCGAAATGCCGCCCACTCCGTCACGAGTAGCACTGCGTCCGCTCCTTCCGCCGCCGAATATGCGTCGGGGCACATCGTCACACCCGGCAGGAGCGGGCGGGCGGCGTCCATCGCTACCGGATCGTACGCCCGCACCGTCGTCCCCTGCGCTTGCAGCGCGCGGATGATCTCCAGCGATGGCGCCTCGCGCAGGTCGTCGGTGTCCGGCTTGAACGCCAATCCCCACACGGCGATCGTCGCGCCCGCCAGCGTGCCGAGCGAATCCTGTACCTTGCCGACAAAACGCGTGCGGGCGTCGCGATTGATCGCCAGCGTCGCGTGCAGCAATCGGGGGGTGCATCCGGCCGCCTCCCCCATGTGCGCCAGCGCCAGCACGTCCTTTGGGAAGCAGGAGCCGCCGAAGCCGATCCCGGCGTTGAGGAAGTGCGGGCCGATCCGCTTGTCCATCCCCATCCCCGCCGCGACCCCCGTGACGTCCGCGCCGACCGACTCGCAGATCTGGGCGACCTCGTTCATGAAGGAGATGCGGGTGGCGAGGAAGGCGTTCGAGGCGTACTTAATCATCTCCGCCGTGCGCAGGTCGGTGACGAGCACCGGCGCGTCGAAGGTGGCGTACAGCGCGGCGACCGCCTCGGCGGCGGCGCGGTCTTCGGACCCCAGCACGATTCGGTCGGGGTGGAGCATGTCGTGCACCGCCGCCCCCTCGCGCAGGAACTCCGGGTTCGAGACGACGGCGAAACATGCGCCGACCGGGGCAGATTCGCCGAGGAGCGCGTGGACCAGGTCGCCGCTGCCGACCGGCATCGTGCTCTTGTCGACGACGATCGTCCGGTGGCCGGGGGCGAGCGATGCGGCAATCGAGGCCGCCGCCGCCCGGACGAAGCGCATATCCACGCCGCCGTCGGGGGCGGGCGGGGTGTTGACGCAGATGAAGACGAAATCCGCATCGGGGATCGCGTCGCCGTATTCTGTCGTGACCGTCAGCCGTCCCGCAGTCGTCTGCTCCGCGAGCAGCCTCTCCAGCCCCGGTTCGAAGATCGGGCACGCGCCGGCCGCCAGTCGCGCGACCTTCGCCGCGTCGATGTCCAGGCCGACGACCTGGTTGCCGAGATGGGCGAACGTCGTCGCCGTGCAGAGGCCGACGTACCCCGTGCCGATCACCGCAATCTTCGCCACTTTGCGATCCTTTCCAGCACAAAAAATACCGGCCACATTGCTGCTGCCGGTTTCACCGCTCGCTCCCCCCCGCCGAGGTGACCACATTGCAGGCCGGGGATCAACACTTCAACATTCGACTATGTGGGTACTGTAGTCCAATGAAATGACATGTTTATTGCCGCGACGGGGGCTTTTTGATGACAGGTTATACAGACGTTGTGTGTCGCATTCCATTGCGGGGTCGGCCGATGTCTGACGCGGTATTCATCTCCGGTACGGCCCGGCGATCCGGGGTGGCACCTTGGTCGCCTGGGGTGCCGCTGTGGGCGGGCGACCCCATCCGTGCGCGCTTCGCTGCGATCCCGGCACGGAAGAGCCGACCCGACGGGCCGACTTCGGTGTGGTATGCGCTCCGCGTCGACTCGCGTGACCTACGCCGCCGTGTGCTCGCGGCCGGACATGATTGCATGCTCGCCCCTTCCTGTGATCGACCTCAGCACCCGCTCGAAATACGGGATGGTGCGGCGGAGGCCTTCGTCCAATGGGATGGCGGGCTCCCATCCCGTCAGAGCGCGCGCCTTGGCGATGTCCGGGCAGCGGCGGTTCGGATCGTCGCCCACCGCTGTCGGCCGCTCCACGAAGGGGAGATCCCGCCCTGTCACTGCCAGGATGGCCTCGGCGAGGCTGCGGATCGTCCGCTCGTCCGGGTTACCGAGGTTGATCACCTCACCCTTCGCCCCCAAACTCTCCATTACCGCAAGCAGCCCGCGCACCAGGTCGTCGACATAGCAGAACGCTCGCGTCCGCTCGCCGCCGTCGTACAGGGTCAGCGGCTCATCCTGCAGGGCCTGCGACAGGAAGTTGGGGATAACGCGGCCATCCTTGATGTCCATGCGCGGCCCGTAGGTGTTGAAGAGACGCACGATGCGGATGTCGGCCCCGTACGTCCGGTAGTACTCCATCGTCAGGCTCTCGGCGAACCGCTTGCTCTCGTCGTAGCAACTGCGCGGCCCGACCGGGTTCACAGAGCCCCGGTAGGTCTCCTTCTGCGGGTGTTCCTGCGGGTCGCCGTACGCCTCGCTGGTGGAGGTGAGCAGGAAACGCGCCCCCGTGGCCCGCGCCAGTTCGAGGACGCGGTGCGTCCCGACGGCGTTGGTCATGTGCGTCTCGATCGGATGACCGCGATACCCCTCGGGGCTGGCGGGCGAGGCGAGATGGTAGATGCGATCCAGCGTCCCGGCATCGGGTAGCATCTCGGTCACGTCGTGTCGGACGAAGGAGAAGCGGGGATGCCCGGCGAGATGGTCGAGGTTGGTCATGTTGCCGGTGACGAGGTTGTCCCAGACGACAACCGTGTGTCCCTCAGTGAGCAAGGCGTCCGTGAGATGCGAGCCGATGAATCCCGCCCCGCCGGTAATCAATATGCGCATGCTAGGCTCCTCTTCGTGATTGCCGACAATTCCGCGTTTGTGCGCGTCTACTGTTTCCTCGATGCTGCTACTGGGTCCAGTCGTTCGCCTTCGTCACGCCCCGGGGCATCGCGCCGTGGAAGATGACGTTCAGGCTCTGGCGCATGTACGCGTCCGCCGCCTCCATATCGTTGGTGCGGTACTGCGTCGCCACGCTGACGACGATCAGGTTCGCTACCAACTGCCCGAACTGC
This sequence comes from Thermomicrobiales bacterium, assembly GCA_038238655.1. GTDB lineage: Bacteria > Chloroflexota > Chloroflexia > Thermomicrobiales > JALYUS01 > JALYUS01. The sequence continues at coordinate 9,453 of JBBSFO010000011.1, forward strand.
CCCGCATCGAGGCTGGTGCGGAACCGGCCCGAGCGCTGCCCGTTGGTCGCTACCTTCGCGATCAACTCGGCGAGCGTGAACGCTTGCGCCGCCCGCACCGCCCGCTCCACCTCGGGGTTCAGCAACTCGTGCGACAGGACGACGACCGCCTCGCCGTGCTCCTCCAGCAGCTCGCGGACTTCGAGCCAGACGCGATAGATGATCCGCTCCGCAGGAACATTCGCGGCGATCTGCTCGTCCGCGTGCTCGGTGAGAGCGATGATCAGGTCGCGCCCGAACTCGACGATCACCGCTTCCTTGTAGCCGAAATAGTTGAAAAACGTGCCCCGGCTGACGTCTGCGGCGTCGGCGATGTCGTCAATAGACGTGTTGTAAAACCCCTGCGTGTTGAACAGTTCGACCGCGCGACCGATGATCGCCGAGCGGGTCTGAAGTTTCTTGCGTTCCCGCAACGAGGGGCGCGGGAATGTTCCGCGTTGCGGGAACGGAGTGTGGACTTTTCCCCTCATATCTATAGTATCACCCCCCGCTCCGGGATTGTGGGTCGTCCGATAGGCGGCCGATATTTTCATACTGAACTCCTTGATGTTTCCTCAATGGGACCAAAACCGTTCCCGAAATGGTTGCCGTGCCGCACCGCTCGATTACACTCAAAGATAAGGGGGAATCATGGCATGATTATTCACTCAAGGGTATCAATTGGTTACAGGAGTGCCATCTTTATGGCCACCGAGGTTGAGACTGCACCGCGCTGATGCCGTGTATGCTCTCGGCGTGTAGCCGGACCATGTAGCGGTTGCTTGCCTCATCTCCCCGAAGATCCCGTCAATCTGAGCGCGCTGCTTTGAACTGCGTGGCATTCCTCATGCATAGAGTGCTCTGCCGGGGGCGCTGTCTCGGTCTCCTACCAGACCCTCCAAAGCCATGGCTGCCGTCACCGCCGGTGGCAGCCGTCTTTGACCATCGTGGCACGCCGCTTGCTCTATCCCGCTCGGCACGGAGCGTTGTACGTCTTACTGTAGGAGGGTTCTCACATGGTGTTGGTAGAGTTCGCCAAGATCAACTTCGGCATCGGCCTGCTCGGCTGGATCATCGTCGGCCTGGTCGCCGGCTGGCTCGCCCACATGGTGATGGGCTCGGGTGGCGGCGGTCTGGTCCAGGACCTGATCGTCGGCCTCGTCGGCGCGTTGGTCGGCGGGTTCATCATCGGCTTCTTCATCAACGCGAGTTACGGCCTGATCGGCTCGATCGTTGTCGCCTTCATCGGCGCGTTGATCCTGACGGCGATCGTCCGCGCGGTCAGCGGCGGTCGCTCACCCGTCTAATCGCATATCGCTTGGGGAAATGGGAGAAGGCCGCCTCATGTGGGGCGGTTTTCTCGTTACCCTTCGGCACGCGCTCTCCGCTTGCCTGTGTCGCGATAGGGTGCGATACTGGCGGCGTTCCAACCACCCCTATACCTGCCGACGCCCGTCTCGCCCCACGCATGGCGGGCGTCGGCAGGGTCACGGTAGCACCCTACGAAACGTAACGGCCTCGGCGGTGAAGTCGGGTAGATCGGCAACATACCCGGCCCGGAACCAGGTAAAGGCGTGAGGATGGTCGTAGCGGCCCGAAGCCGTCGCACCCCACCAATTCGCGTTATGACGTGCCATTGTCGGGAGCGGCCCGACAATGGCCTCGATCTCCGCGAACGACAGGATGATCGTCGCCGCACCGATGGTCGTGAGATGTTCGCCGAGCCGATCGTACTTGCTCGTCATGGCCCCTCCCGTCGCGCCCCTGGCGCCTCCCGGAGCGCGCCCCGTGGGTCGGCGAACCATGCGGACATCGGCACCACGAAACAGGGTTGCCCGATAGTCGCCTCACGTCGCTTGCGCAACTGCTCGGCAATCAGCGGCTTCTGATTCATGTCATACAGGACGGGATAGCCCTCGGACTCCCCGATCACGGCGTAGCGCGGCTCACTCATTGCGTTTCTTGCCAAAGGTCGTCCGGGTCCGCGCTCCGTCGCGCGCAATGCCTCTACTCATCCTTGCTGCGCGAAGAAGTGGCGAGTTGGGAACGGGCACGCAATGCCGCGAAAGCGACGGTGGAGTGGCGATTCGGGGTGAGCGAGGCGCGCACGACGTTAGCACACCTCTATCCCATCACAACCCCTGTGGCGGAGGACTAGTTCTTGTGCCAACCCCGGAGTGTTTCCAGCACTGCCGGGATTTCCCGTGTCCGGGGACCGTTCCCCTTGACAGAACCAATATAGCATCATTAGATCTATCTGTCAAGCGATTGACACGGAGTATTCACGATGCTACATTGCATCTATGGATATGGACGCAATGCTTACGATCAGTGAAGCCGCCGCAAGTCTCGGTGTTCTGCCGGGGACAATCCGTACGGCTGTTTCGCGCGGCCTGATGCAACCAGAGCGCGTCGGCGGCACATCGAAGAAAGCCGGCATGTTATTCGTCCGCCGGTCCGAGATCGAGCGGTATCGGCGCGAGCGCCTCGGGAAGCGCGGCAAACGTGGGCCGCAGAAGCAGGATGTGGCATGAGCGCCTCAGCCGAAGAACTCCGGGCCCGTGTGACCCAAAGGACGGACTACCGCGACCGCTGTCGGCAAGACGCCGATCGCGCAATGCGGGCCTTTGAGGAGGCGCGGACGCAGTTTACGAGCGCCGTGGATGATATCCGCGTCGCTGCCGATCAGGCGCTCGACGATCCTGCCCGTTGCTCGATTGGAAACGATCAAAACTTGCTAGCCAGCAATAGACGGCTGCCCGACCTCGGCGTGACATATATCCAAAGTGTTGAACGGGCGATCCATGCGCGGCGGGCTTTGGACGCCGCCGAGGAATCGCTCGATAAAGCGGAGCAGGATCACAAGGCTGCAGAAAGGTCATTAAGAAGCCCCGGTACTGCTGAGAACAGTCCAGGGCGTGGCCGACCCGTTGAGGAGGAACGGCAAGATGAGTGTATCCCCGACCGATTACGGGACAAGCGGCCCGCGTATTACGCGATCTACAAGCGCGACTTCGCCCTCTTCGCGAAGACCCCGGCCAAGCAGCGACCATATGCGATCGCCGCCTATAATGTGATCGGCTACCACGCGAACAATCAGACCGACACTGCCTTCCCCAGCTACAACACCATCGCGGAACTCTCCGGGATGTCCCGCCGGATGGCGATGGAGGCCGTGCGGCTTCTCGCCGAGGTGGTGCATGATGTGCACCCGAACAAGAATAGTAAAAAGGAAGATGAACAAGGCGAAGATAACGAGATGTGGGTTCAGCTCAAAATGATGGGCATCCCGGACCGGCCGTCCTACATCCGGCTCATCGGTCGCACCCCGTACGACGACCCCGCCGCGACTCTCGAGTTCGCGCGCCGGAAGTTGGCCGAGAAGCAACGCGGGGCATAGACAGAAGCGGGAGAGTGAATGATGACGAGCACCGGGAACCGGGAAAGCGCGCTGAGCGACCTGCTGGACGCGGTCCCGCCCGACGAGGATCGGTTCGTGCTCGATCTCCTCATCCAGCAGGATGCGGACGGTGATCCCTTCAAGGACCTCTTGCCGGATGACGCCCTTGAGCGCATGAACAACGAGTATCTCGATTATTGGTGGGGAAACACCGACACGCCGCAGGGTGCCGCATGGATCCGTCGCAGGTGGCGTGTCCTCCGGGCCGACCCGCATTCGCTGACGATCATGTTCGCCCGCATTCTCTGAGAGAAGCCGGCTCGACAAAGGACACGAGCGATGACCGCAGCAGACGTGACCGATTTCTTCCTTGCCCTTTGTGAACGTGCCAACAACAACGTCACCACCGATGTTGACGCCCTCGCCGTCAGCGAGGCGCTGGGCATCCATGCGCCGACCGTCTTCGCGCACGTGCACGCGTTGAAGGTGCACGGCTGGATCGCAGAAGCCGCTGCCCATCCGCTGGGCGGGCTGCATGTGTGTGTCACCGAAACAGGGGCGAGCCGGAGAGCGAGCGAAAGGACGCGCCGCGCCGGGATCGCGGGGCGGAAGGCAGGATGAAGCAGTCGGCGGTCGAGGTGCATGCAGTGGAAGCACTGGCGCGGACGCTGGCCGTCATCGGCGGGAAATGGACGGTCGAGATCGTGAACGTTCTACTCGATGGCCCAAGGCGCTACGGAGAGATCAAGACGACGCTCGACGACATCAGCCCCAAGATGCTGTCGCTGCGACTGAGGGAACTGGAGCGGTGGGGGTACGTCACGCGCACAATCTATCCGGAGATCCCGCCGCGCGTGGAATATGCGCTCACCGATCAGGGGCGTACGCTCGCGCCGATCATCGCGGCGATGGTCGCGTGGGGCGAGGCGCACCGGGAGACAAAGTCGTAGCGCGCTCGGCGTGTTTTCAACGCGATTATTCGGCATCCGCTTCGGGTAGCGAGCCACGGACACCGAGGATGGCGAGGAAGAGCGCGCCGATGATGAGGCCGCCAATGATGCCCATCGTGAACCTCCGCTCGCGATGCCCCGATGTGCGCTTCGTGTAACAGAGATAACGCGGAAGATGCGGAGAATGTGACGAGGGCGGGAGTGTCCATATCCACTGATCCCAGCACCATTCCTCGAAGGTTCCCCCACATATCCCCCGTACATGCCCTACCCCATCCCGATGGCCCCATCGGTGAGAGAGCCGCTCACCCCGTCTCGCCGCCCTGGGTCGCCACCACCTCCACCATCGTTACCGTCGGGCTCATCGCCCCGTCCCCGCTCAGCGTCAATGTCCACTGCAGGTATCGCCCCGTCGGACTCGACACCGTTCCGTCCGCCTCCACCGGTTCTTCCTCGCTCCATGTCACCCCGTCAGCAGATGTCCGTGTCCGCACGCGCACGGCAGTCCCCACCGGATTCGTCCCGCCCACCGTCAGCCGCGCCCACCGCGCCCCAGCGCCCCCATCAAGCGGTACACACATGTACGTCCCCTCCACCTGCTCATAGTCCAGGACACGCATCCAGTCCACCAGTAGAGGGGTGGCCGAGGCCGACGAGGCCCACGCGAACATCGGCGCGACCAGTGCCACCGGCAGCGTCGCCCGCACCACTCCGTCTACCGCGAACTCCACCCGCTCGGCTTCCCATGCGATGCGGTAAACATGGAACGCGCCATCCATCAACGTCGCTGGCAGCGGCGTAAGTTGATCCTCTCTCCCCGCCTGTTTCGCCCGCGCATACAGGTGGGCCGGATCACTCGCCGGCGTGCCGATTAGGATCGCCGTCGCGCCGTTGAGGTCGGCCGACCACGCGAGGTTCTGGAAAGGCGCACCGGCAGTGAAGCGCGCGCGCGCCTCGAGCGTGCGGTGGACGAAGGATCGGCGGGTGCGGATCGCTGCGATAGTGGCCGTCACCGCGCCTTGACCGACTGTGGCGGTGCCGCCCCCGCCCCACGGCACGACCTGCCACTGCGCGGTGTCGAGGGCGGCGCTGTCGAAGTCATCGCTCACGGTGGGCGAGAGCGAGAGTGTGCTGTCGGGGCCGAGGGAGACACCCGCGCCGTTACCCTGCGCGAATGCCGCGCCCGTCTGGGTCCGGGCAACAACCGGCGGTGTCGGAGTGGGGGAAGGCGACGGGCGAGCCGATGGGACAGGGCTTGCCGGGGACGATGCAGGCGCGACGATGGGTGACGGCGTCGCGGCGGCAGGCGCGATGGTGGATACAACGCTCGGGGGCGTGGCGGGGGCTACCGCTGCCGCACGCGCCGGGGTCGGTGTCAGGGTGGCCGGGGAGTGCTGAGGCGAGGCAGTGGGCTGGTCAACTGGCGCGAGCGGCACGGTGCCAGTGGCGACCAGCGCGGCGATAAGGGCAAGCAGCGCGACGACGTAGGCCAGCGTAGAGCGCTGCAGGTAGTCGAGGCGAGGAGCGGGTACGGTTCGCGGGGGCATGGTCACCTCCCGGACGGTAGTCGGCAACGACGCGCGTCGGGGCGTCGCTGCGTTCCATTGTAGCGATTGTTGCCCTGTACGTACAGCCTGCCGCTGTTTGTATCTGCTCACTCCCGCCTGAGCAGATCACGCTCGTACCATCGCTGCCCCTTCGCCGTCAGCCCGATCGCGCCGTCATCCTCGGCGTCGAGGTAGCCGACGGTGATCCCCACCTCGATCAGCGCGGCCATGTCCATCCAGACCATGCCACACATCAGGGCGACCGCTTCCATGTCCGTAATCGGTTCTCCGCCTTCCATCCCCTGCAGGTCGCCAATCGCGCGCATGAGCAGGACGCTTGGCGGGTCGGCTTGGGGTGGCGGTAGTGGATCGCTGACCTGAACCCCGAAAACTGAGCCAATGATTATGAGAGTGCTTCCTGCCTTTGACCGGCTCCCCGAAAAGGTGTCCACCCTGGTACGCTAAAATTCAGGTATCGAAAGGGGGACATCGTGAGGAAGAGCCAGTTCACGGACCAGCAGATCCTCGCAGCGCTCCGGCAGGCCGAGCACGGCACCACCGTCGGCGAGGTGTGCCGCAAGCTCGGCATGACCGAACAGACCTTCTGTCGCTGGAAGCGGAAGTTCGCTGGCATGGGCATCGCCGAACTGCGCAGGTTGCGCGAAGTCGAGGACGAGAACCGGCGCTTGAAGCAGCTCGTTGCCCGGGTACCCGCGTAGCGGGTGGCATCACGCTCGATAAGCAGATGCTCCAGGAAGTGCTAAGAAAAAACTGGTGAAGCCGGCTCAGAGGCGTGCCGCGGTGCACTTCCTCAGGGTCGGCTTTCGGATCAGCGAGCGGCATGCGTGTCGGGTGATTGCCGCCCATCGCCGCACGATGCGCTACCGCAGCCGCAAGCCCGATCAATCCCCGTTGCGACAACGGATCAAAGAGTTGGCCGCAGTCCGGGTCCGCTATGGGTATCGGCGCATTCACGTCCTGTTGCGCCGGGAAGGATGGCCGGTGAACGTCAAGCGAGTGTACCGACTCTACCGCGAGGAAGGACTGTCGCTGCGCTACAAACGCGCGAAGAAGCGCGTCAGCGCGCCGCGAGTGACACCGCCACCGGCGACCCGAGCGAATGAGCGATGGAGCATCGATTTCCTCAGGGACAGCCTCGCCGACGGCCGCCCCTTCCGGGTCTTTACGGTAGTGGATAACATGAGCCGTGTTAGTCCCGCGATCGAGGCCGCCTTCTCGATCAGGGGCGAGACGGTGGTGGCAGTCTTGGACCGGCTCAAGACAAGCGGATTGCCCAAGCGGCTGGCGGTGGACAATGGCCCCGAGTTCATCTCACGAGCGCTCGATGCCTGGGCATACCACAACGGGGTGCAACTCGAATTCTCCCGGCCCGGCAAGCCGACCGACAATGCCTTCGTGGAGTCATTCAATGGGCATTTCCGCGAGGAATGTCTGAATCAGCACTGGTTTGTGTCGCTGGAGGAGGCACGCCAAGTGGTCGAAGCGTGGCTCGGCAAGAAAATGATGGCAAGATTTATGACTTCAGACGACCCCGCGTGGCGTGTCGGGGCCATCCAAGGCGTCGAGCGCGTCGTAGAGGTACTCCTCGGCGCGCATCGTCGCCTCGAATCTCACCCAATTGCGCTGTGTCACCTCTCCAAGGGTGACCCCGGCGTCGAGCAGGCCAGTCTGGTTACGGATGTAGTACGCCGTCGCCATCCGGTATTCCCGCGCCGCCCGCGCTACCTCCTCCAGCCTCTGCAATCGGATTTCGTTCGCCAAGCGCCCTCCTCACCAATCCATGTATCGCGAATATACGTAAAACTTTCATAGTGTTCGTTCGTCATAATATGTGAAGACACTGCCACGATGCACCCCTTCAGGTGCGTCGCTAACATGTATCTAGTACACAAAATTGCGTACCCGGTGAAGGATGTGGGAACAGGTTCGGGCAATCCCGGCGGCAGTGAAAGCTCGGAGAAGGGGCGTGGGATAACGGTGGAAGACTGTACGGGCGTCGGCAGCGCAGATGCATCATTATCTGGCTCGGCAGAGCGGGGGCTCGACGTGCGGACGCGGGTGCACTTGGCACACCGCCTACAACATGTGCAGACGGTGCGGCGCAACCGAGTGACGCGGGAGCAGTGGGAGCGGACCCTGGCCGAGCGAGCGCGGGAGGAGTATACCCAGCAGCGGGCGGGAAGGGTGGCGGAGCAGCAGGAGCGCGCCCAGGAGCGGCTGCGCGCATTCTGGCAGCGGGAAGTGGCGGAGCAGCCGCGCATTGGTCAGGGAGACGCGGACGACCAAGTTACGGGCTGAGCATTGCGGCCACCGCAGGTTCTCATCACTTCACCCGCCGCCGGTGCCTAATGTAAATAACCAATGGTGCTAGCGGGATCAGAGGCTGAACGCGGCGATCGAGAGATGGATGCGTCCCTCGTCGTCCGGTTTCATCCCCTCCCACTGCATCAGCACGTTGAACACCGCCAGCAGGAATGCCAGGTGCGCCGTGAACGCTGCCCACAGCCGATGGCGCATCCCTTTCGCGTCGCAGACCGTCGTCACCATCGAGAAGACCCTCTCCACGACCATCCGCACGTTCCATGTCCGCGGCGCACAGACCTTCATGCTCAGGGGATCCCCGCTTTCGCATGGAAGCCATGATCGGTCAGGACGATCATCTCCTCAGCAAACCGCGCCACCAGCGGTTGGAAGGAAGAATCATGGACATTGGCCGTCGCACAATCCCAGGCCGTGACCAAGCCCCACTGGTTGAGCACAACGCCGAGTTTGCCCCCGACGATCCAGCGGTGATTCGACAAGCCTTTCTTCCCCTGCTGACTGCTGCGCCCTTCGCGGCGCGGATGAATGAACTCGATGCCGTAGGTGTCCGCGACACCGAGGACGGTCGGATCGGCGAGGAAGCGGTCCGCCCAGTCCCGATGCGCGACGAAGAGGCGGAAGAGGCGGGTGCGCTCCGGCAGGTAGGGGAAGAGCGGGCGATAGTCACGTACCAGCCAGCGATAGAAGTGACGCGGCCCGTCCCCCTTGAAGGCATAGAGCAGCGCGAGCGTCATGAGCTCGCTGGGGTTAGAGGGCGGCTTGCGGATGCTTGGGCAGATCGCGCATTGGCGTCGTCCACACGATCAAACAAAGCGATGATAAACTCCTCGGTAGACATGGGACGCTCCTTGATGCTGCCGACTCGCCACCGACAGCATCGAAGCATCCCATATTCTCGTCAACCACTAGCACCATTGGTTATATACGTCGAGCGGCGCTTCTGACATCGACTCCGAATGCTGCGGCGCATGTGGGCGTTTATTTGCCGTTGCGCGGTCGTGTCATATCGCGCGCGTATCGCGCGCGTATACGCGATGATCCCTTTACGTTGAGCGCACGACCCCTTTGGCCAATAGATCGTTGCGCTTACTCATGGTGAGATCGCGGCGATCACTGGCGTGTCGCCACGCGAGGTGGGGGAGTGAAGGGATGACCAATCACCAGGCAGCGATGCTGCGCCCCGGCCATCGAGTCCGGCGCAAGGCATCGCCCGGCCATGAGAGCGATTGGGAGAGGACGGAGGTGCTCGTCGTCGAGCGCATTGTGCCGCCGAAGCACCGCTACGACATGCTGACCGTTCTTGCGGGCGGGTATGTATTTAAGGCGTGGGGGATCGAGCGGGTCCACGACATCGACTAGGAGAAGATGACCCCAGCTGACGCCCTCGCGCTCCATCCCGGCGACCGAATTCACCTTCGACCAATCCGCCGCAGCGTACCACGTTCGTGGTGGCGAAGGTGGACCATTGGGCCGGATGCGATGGTGTGCGGGTGGTGTCGGCCGAGGGGCTCGGCTTCGTGCTGCAGGAGATCGAGCGCGCCGAAATCATGCATTGATGACCGGGGAATACGCCCCCGACGTCGCGGAGCCGACCAGCTTCCAGCCTGGTGACGCGATGACCATACGCTGCCCGCCAACTTTCTCATGCAGAGGTAGGAACCGATTTCTGCTGCATAGGCCCCTAAATGATGCGCGGTGTCTCATAGGAGAGATACCTGCTGGATACTGTCGCAAGGTGCAGTGACAGGAGAGAAGTTCGTGGGGATGGATGGTGCATAGCTACGGCGCCGGGACGAAGGTGTGAGCAGAAGAAGCGGTGGCGATTCACGATTGCCCGCGCGGACGCATGCAGCGAGGATGCCTTACACGCCCGTCTTGCTCACCACTGGGCCGTAGATCAAGGTCTCCCGGGGACCACGATCGTCTGTATAAATTGTAAGAATCCTTGCTTTTACCTTCCGAATGACGGAAACTGAATTTCAGCATTATCGGTGGATTTGGAAGAAGGGGCTATATGTACCGAGTCGCATCCGCGCGCACCGTCTCGATCCGTCGCCATGCGCTGCCCGGCCTCGTGATCAGCTGTCTGATCTTTGCCTTACTCACGACGCCATTGGCTGCGGCATCGCCGAGCGGAGCGATCAATCAGGCTGATTCCTGGCTAAGTTACCTGAACAGCGTCCGTGCCCTTGCGGGCGTCGGGGCAGTGACCGAGAACAGCGATTGGAGCACCGGCGACGCTCAGCACAGCAAGTATATCGTCAAGACCGGCCAACTCAGCCGCTCGGAGGATCCTTCGGACCCCTCCTATACCCCGACCGGCGACCAGGCAGGCCAGAACGGCAACATCGCCGCCTACAGCAATGCGGTCGACCTCGACTTTCGTAGCGCCATCGATAGTTGGATGACGAGCCCGTTCGATGGCATCGGTCTCATCGATTCCCGGCTGCAGACGTCCGGATTTGGCACGTACAGTGAATCCCCGGCACCCAGCCAATGGGCGGCGGCGGCAACGCTCGATGTCTTGCGCGGCACGACCGGCCCAGGAGCTGCTGGCCTCGTGAAGTACCCCACTGATGGCAGGGCGTTGCCACTGAACCTCGCGACATACAACGGCAAAGAATCTCCCGATCCATTGACTAGTTGCCCCGGGTATTCTGGGCCGACCGGTGCGCCAATTTTCCTGCAGCTGCTCGATACCCCCGCCGTTACCGCATTCGCTCTTACCAATAGCAGCGCTGCAAATCTCGGCGTTTGCGAGTTCGATGAAACGAATTACCTCAATCCGGATCCTAATTCGCAGGATTTCGGTCGGTCGACGCTAAGTCAGCGTCACGCGATCGTCTTGCTGCCGAAGCAACCTCTTGTGATTGGTGCCTATACGGCCTCGATTACGAGCAACGGTCAGATAACCACTTGGTCTTTCACTGTTTCGGCGCAGGCCGCGCTAAGCGGATTGCAGTTTTATCCGCTTAGCGCGCCGATCCGCCTGCTCGATACTCGCACGGGAGGGGCGGCGTTCCGGAATCCCGGCAGGACACTCAACCCCGCAGAGACGCTCAACCTGCCCGGACGCTTTAGCTATCAGGGCATCGCCATCCCGGCTGCCGCCCAAGCGCTC
>JBBSFO010000012.1:0-20689 GCA_038238655.1 Thermomicrobiales bacterium
CGTCGCTGATTTCGCGCATCCAACAGGTCGTGGATGTGGCGCAACGGTATGGCCGCAAGGTCTGTCCGATTGGCCGGAGCATGGAAAACAATGTCGAGATGGCGCTCGGCATGGATTATCTACACGATCCGCAGCGCGTGCTCGTGGATGTCAAACGAGCCGCCGAACTGCCGCCCAACCGCGTCGCGTACGTCGTGACCGGCAGCCAGGGCGAGCCGATGGCGGCCCTCAGTCGCATGGCGGGCGGCGATCATCGTCAGTTGAAGATTCTGTCTGGTGATACCGTGATTATTAGCGCGACGCCGATTCCCGGCAACGAAACGAGCGTCGGGCGGATCATCAATAACCTCTTCCAGTTGGGCGCCGATGTCATCTACTCCGCCCTCACGACCGTCCATGTTTCCGGCCATGCCAGTCGGGAAGAATTGAAGTTGATGCTCAACCTCACCCGTCCCAAGTACGTGATGCCACTCCATGGCGAGCAGCGGCATTTGATCCTCTACAAGCGCCTCGCGGAAAGCATGGGCTGGGACGAGGACGCGATTGTGCTCGCGAAAAACGGCAGCGTGGTCGGCTTTTCCGATGAGTATGCGGGGATCATCGAAACGATCCATTCGGGCTTCTTGTTTGTGGACGGTCTTGGCGCGGGCGAAGTCGGTGAGGTCGTCATCCGCGACCGGCAGATGCTGGCGCGCGACGGTATCCTGATGGTCGTCGTCTCGGTGGACAAAGAGACGGGAAAATTAGTTTCCGGGCCGGACATCGTCTCGCGCGGCTTCGTCTCGCAGCGGCGCACGACGGACTTGATCGAGGGGACAAAAGAGCGCGTGCGCGACTCGCTCATTTCCACGAACGGCCACCATCCGCAGGAGTGGAGTTATCTGACGCGCAAAATCAAGGATGTCGCGGGTTCGTACTTGTACGAGCAAACCCGCCGCCGCCCGATGATTATGCCGATGGTGATGGAAGTCTAGTCGCAGAGTGGGAAGGGGGATTTGAACGACGAAGACACGAGAGAGCACGAAGCGGGAGACGACGAGAAAGAGAAGGCGTTCTTTTTCCTCTCTTGTCTTCTTCGTGCTCTCTCGTGTCTTCGTCGTTCAGTCTCTTGCCTGATCACATGACAGCGGGACCGCCGACATAGCAATTGTGTACGGACACATGTAGAATGTATCCGAAGCATTGTCTGTGTACGGGGAAGGCGGGAACGTGGCGGGAACAGCGACAACACCGAAACGGCGGTCGAATACGCCCGCGCCCTCCCGGCGTCCGACGAAGTCGCCCCGTCGCACTGCGCCAAAGCCGAAGGCAGCAGTGCCGAAGCGCACCGTGCCGCGCGGCCCGCGACCCGATCCGTGGATGGCGCTGCACCCCGGTCTGCGCCGCGACTTGATCGGCGTCGGGTTGATCGTGCTGACGCTGCTGACGATTGGCGCATTGCTTGCCGGGGAACGGACAGGACTGCTCGATTACTGGCGACGCGCGCTCGTCACCGCATTCGGGTGGGGAGCGGTTGCGGTTCCGGCCTTGATCGGCGTTTGGGCGGCGGATGCGCTGCTCGAAAAGGATGAGCAGCGGGTCGGCCCCTCCTATCACGCCATCGTCGGTAGCGGGCTGATCGTCCTCGCCATCCTCGGCCTCCTGCATACGCTTGCGGACAATCCATTGCAATGGGCGGAAACGCACAAGGGTGGCGGCTATCTCGGCTACGTCTTCAGTGCCTTTCTCGCGCGGGGCCTCGGCACCTTCGGCGCGAGCGTTGTGCTGCTCGCATTGCTGATCGCGGGGATCGGCATTTTCATGAATAACGAACTTCGCTCCATCCTTGCCCGGTTGCGCGGGCCGGAACGGACAGGAGCGGCCATGAGCGCTCCGCCGATGATGCCGGGCGCAACGATGCCCGCGCAGATGGTGGCCGCGCCGCCGTTGTTGCCGAAGGGACGCAATGGCCGCGTCGCGCCGCCCGACGACGATATTGGCCCGCCACCGCAGCAGGTGATCACCCCGCCGCCGATTATCCGCCGCCCGGAGCCGAAACAGGCGTTACCACCGGAAGCGCCGCCGGAGGTTCCGCAGCGGACGGTGCGAAAGGACCCGCCCCCGCCTCCTGCCTCGCCGCCCGCGAAAACGGAACCGGCGAAAGAAACCCCCGAACCGCCCGTCGCCGAGCCGATGCGCTGGACACTACCGACGATTACCCACATGGATCGGTACCCCGACGTGACGGTGAGCGAGGAAGATCTCGAACAAAAAGCGCAGGTTATGGAGCAAACGCTCGCCAGCTTCCGCGTCGAGGCGACGGTGCGCGAGATCAATCCTGGCCCGGCGGTGACGCAGTTTGCGCTGGAGCCCGGCATCGGCGTCAAGGTGCGGCGGGTGACGGAGTTGCAGAACGATCTCGCGCTCGCGCTCGCAGTGCCCGCACTCCGCATCGAAGCGCCGATCCCCGGCAAGAGTCGCATCGGCATCGAGATACCCAACACGACTATCGCGACCGTCGGCTTGCGCGAGGCGCTGGAATCGAGTGACTATGCTGCTGCCCGCGCCAAACTGCCGATCCCATTGGGGCGCGACGTGAACGGTCATTATCAGATCGGCGATCTCGCGAAGATGCCCCACCTCCTCGTCGCCGGCTCGACGGGCAGTGGTAAGAGCATCTTTATCAATGTCATCATCTCGTCGCTCCTGCTCAACCGAACGCCCGACGAATTGCGCTTCGTGATGGTGGACCCGAAGATGGTCGAGATGTCCGAGTACAACGGCATCCCGCACCTGCTCGCACCCGTCGTCACGGACATGGAAAAGGTGATCGGTATTCTCCGCTGGGCAGTGACGGAGATGGAGCGGCGCTACCAACTCTTCATGCGCTCCGGTGTGCGCAATATCGAGGCGTACCACAAGCGAAGCAAGGAACTCGGTCCGCACCTTGAAAAGCCGCCGGAAAATATCCCGTACGTCGTCATCATCATTGACGAACTCGCCGACCTGATGATGACCGCACCGGACGACATCGAAACGGCCCTCGTGCGTTTGGCGCAAAAAGCGCGCGCGACAGGTATGCACCTCGTTCTCGCGACGCAGCGCCCCTCGGTCAATGTCATCACCGGTCTTATCAAGGCGAACTTCCCCGCACGGATCGCGTTCGCGGTGACGAGCCAGATTGATAGCCGCGTGATCCTCGATACACCCGGTGCGGAGCGGTTGCTCGGGCGCGGCGATATGCTCTACAAGGCGGCGGATTCGGACAAGCCGCAACGCATCCAGGGCGCATTCGTCTCAGACAAGGACATTTCAGCAATTGTCTCGCATTGGCGCATCCTGGCGCCGGAGCCGCAGTACAAGCCGGAGGTCGCGGAACCGCCGAATGACGGCAAGACGATCCGCGAGGAACCGGGCGGCGATAATCTCATTGACCGGGCGCGCCAACTGGTGCGCGAGCAGGGGTGGGCGAGCACGAGTATGCTGCAAAGCAAATTGCGGATCGGCTATAACCGTGCCGCACGACTGATCGAAGCGCTTGAACGCGACGGAATCATCGGCCCGCAGGACGGCGCGCGCCGCCGTCAGGTGATTGATGGCGAGTCGGTAGTGGACGATTATCCCGAGGACGACGACGAATAGAGCAGCAATACGACGATACCGGGCAGTTATCTCCGGCGTATTCGTTGTGATCGCCCCAGTTTTCGGTGGCGGCAGGCTTTAGCCCGCTGCCACCAGCATTTTCTAACTAATCGGCCATCGCGATTGCGGACACGGGTTCGGTGAGCGCTTCCGCCACCTTCGCTTTGGCGAAGCAAGAGGAGCACAAGACGGGTCGGCCATTACGCGGGACGAACGGGACGGTCGTTTCCTGAGCGCACTCGGCGCAGACGATGGTGTGCATCATGCGCGGCGGTTCTAGACCGAGGCGAGCCTTACGCGCGGCGCGGCACTCGGGGCAGCGGGCGGGTTCATTGACCAACCCCTTTTCCGCATAGAACAACTGCTCCCCAGCGGTCCAGGTGAATGGTTTCCCACAATCGCGGCATGCAAGCGTCCGATCTGAAAACTCCACGGCAGAAACCCTCCTGCTTCCCCAAATCCCGCACCCCGATGGTCCAGGCATATCCCCATGCCTGTCTTAACGCAACAATGGTCGGTTTTGTGAGTACCGTTCGCAAACAAACACCACGTGCTCCGAGGTGCGTCGCTGTTTCTCCTCATCCAATCACGTTGCTATCCCCAAATATACCAAATAACCCTTGCGGATTGCAAGGGGGCAAATGCAGCGAATGTTCATAGACGATGACACGGAGGGGTGGGCTGAATACCATCTCCGCAGGGACTTGCTGCGTTCCTCCACCAAGGCGTTAGCGTTCGGGGAACTGCGTGGTGTCTGCCGGAGGCGGTTTGATCCAACCGCGTGCTTCGAGTAACTCTTCGCCGAGCCGACCGAGAGTAATGCGTTTGCCTTCCTCCAGTTCGGGGTGGTACTCCAGTCGCCCACGCTCGAAGTACTGCACATTCAGCCCGTTCTCGGTCAGTTCCTCGGAGATCGGGAAGCCAAACCGGTTGACGCCGTCATTTTCATCCCAGTATTTCTTGAAACCCGACGCGAGCGAGTGCCCGGTCTCTTTGAAGAAACGGCGATCCGGCACATCTGGGAAGGGCACGATCGGATCGAATCGGCGGTCTCGTGTCAGTTCAGTGCCGACAAGCCCGATGCGTGTCACGCCTGTCGCTTTGACATATTCGAGTTTGGAACGCTCGAAATACTGTGCCGTCACCTGCTGACCGTCCGGTGCGATGTCCGGGAACTCCTCAGAGATCGGGTAGCCGAAATAGGCGAGACTGCCGTGCGTTTGCCAGAAGTCTTTGAAGCCGAGTTTGAGATAATGTCCCGTGTCTTTATAGTAGGAGACGTCCGGTTCCGGTGCCGTCGGCGGTTCGAGGCGATCCGACGGCAATTTCGAGACCAATTGCACGGCGGTAACACGCGCGCTGAATGCGTCGCTCTTCAGCCAGCCGATGAACTTCCCCGCCACAAACGGTACCCGTGCGTCACCGCTCCGGGTGAGTGTGTATTCGCTATTCTTTTTCGTGTCGTAGGCGAAAATATTCGGCGCGCCGTTGCGCCAATCTTCCCAGACGACGGAGTCCCCGCTGATCGCGGGGCGCGCGACACGATGATCCTTCGTCAGCGTCTTCGTTTGTTTCGTTTCGATGTCGTACAGCTTCAGCATCGGATTGCCGCCGGCCAACCCTTGATCGAGATAAACGACGGTGTTGCCCGCCAGTTGGGGGGAATCCTGATCGCCGGGGCCGGAGGCGACCGGAAAGGTTCGCTTCTCCTTGACATTGTAGCCCATGATGTCCCACGATCCGTCGCGGTAGACCTCGTAGAGCACGGTGTTCCCATTGATTGCAGTGTATCCGTGCGCGCCGCCACCGACCGCAATCGGAAACTCGGTGCTGGTTGTCATGTCATAGCCATAAATGTCCCAATCGCCGCCCCGCTTGTCGCCATAGACGATCAGCGAGCCACTCACCGACGGACGGCGTTTCTGGCCCACGCCGATGTTCGGCAGTAGGATCACCTTGTGGCGTGCGAGATCGTAGGCGCCAATCGTTTGCGTTTGGGTCGTCGCAGCGGTCGGCGTGCCGATCTGCGTCTCGTCCGGCGGTAGCGTATTCACCCAGACCAATGTCTGGCCATCCAGTGCGGGCTGACTGCGGTCGGTACCCGGTGCCGGGAGTGGCACTGCGAGAGCGAGGCGTTGCTCCTGCCCCTCATCCGTGTCATAGGTAACGACATCGAAGATACCGGTCCGGCGATCCGCCCAGGTAAGTACCGTCCCTGCCATCACCGGGTCGGTTTGATCGGCAGTTGGGGCAGCGGTCATCACGGGTTTGATCGTGAATGGATCGCTTGTTGCCGCATCTACCGCCGTCGGCATGACGCCGACCAGGAGCGTGAACAAAAGGAGACCGGCGGAGAGATGCCGCAGGCGTGTCATCGGCGTCGTCATCACAGAATAGCGCTTCACCGTTACCCTCAAGTGTCCCCACATTATGCAAACTGTACGTACGATGCACCCAGTGCAGGGAGTATAGCACACGGGGAAGGTCGGAGGTCGGAGTTCGAAGATTCCACTCCCAACCTCGAACCTCGAACTCCGACCTCCGACCTTCCCCATGCTAGAATGCGCCGAATGAAGCCGAGCAATGAAGGGAGTACGCAATGAACGCATCGGAAGCGCTGGTGCAGATGCTGATAGACACGGGCGTGACGCATATTTTCGGCTTGCCGGGCGACACGAGCATGTCGTTCTACGATGCTCTGTATCACCGGCACGGTGAAATCCGGCATGTGATGTTTCGCGACGAGCGCTCTGCCTCGTTCGCGGCGGATGCGTACGCGCGTTTCACGAACCGGATCGGCGTCACGGAGGGACCGTCGGGCGGTGGCGCGACCTATATCGTGCCGGGAGTCGCGGAAGCGCAGGGTTCGGCAGTGCCGCTGCTTTGCCTGACGACGGACACGCCGGTGTCGGAAGAAGGGCGGGGTGTCCTGACCGAACTCGATCAAGTGACGCTCTTCACTGCGGTGACGAAGTGGACAACCAAGATCAAGACAAGCGAAGGGCTGCCGGACGCCCTGCGCCGCGCTCTCCGGCTCGCGACGAGCGGACGACCGGGCGCGACGCATCTTGCGTTGCCCGCTGATGTATTGGCAGGTGAGATCGGCGACGCCTCAACGCATACCGATCCACTCTGGGGCAGCACGCCTGCCGCGCCCGTCCGCCCCGATCCCGCCGCGATCGAACGGGCCGCACGCCTGATCGAAGGTGCGGAGCGACCGATTATTGTCGCGGGTGGTGGCATCCACGCCTCGCGCGCGTGGGACGCGTTGACGCGATTTGCCGAGACGCTGAATGTGCCGGTCGCGACGAGCATCAACGGCAAAGGGAGCATCGCGGAGACAAGTCCGGTTAGCCTCGGCGTCGTCGGCGGTAATGGCGGGAGACCGTATACTCGGCGGGCGTTAATGGAGGCCGATCTCGTCTTCTTCATCGGCACGCGCACGGACAGCGTGACGACCCTGAACTGGACCCTACCTGCCAAGCCGGAGCGCGGTGGCCCTGCGGTCATTCATCTCGATGTGGAACCATGGGAAGTCGGCAACAATTACCACGCAGCGGTGCCCCTGATTGGTGACGCACGCCTCGCGCTGGACGATTTGCTCAGCGCGATCTCCTATCCGTCCGCAGTCGGTCAGCGCAATATGGAGCGGATTGCCGCGCTCGGTCACGAAGCCGCCGCATGGTGGGATGGCGTGCGCGCCGACGGCATGCGAGACGGCCAGCCGATCCATCCCGCGCGGTTGATTCGGCACTTGCGGGATGCCCTGCCGGACGATCCGTTGATCGTGGCCGATCCCGGCACACCGACACCGTATCTCGCCGCGCAATTTCAAGCGCGTGTCGCGGGGCGAGGCTTTGCGATTCCCCGCGCGCATGGTGGCCTCGGTTACGCGATTGGCGGCGTCGTCGGGGCGGCGATGGCGGCGCGGCCCGGCCAGCGCACCGTGGCGATGATGGGCGACGGCTCGTTCGGCATGTCTTGCGGCGACCTGGAAACGATCAGCCGGATCGGCGCGCCGGTTGTTGTCATCCTGTGCAACAACGGCTCGTTCGGCTGGATCAAGGAGTTGCAGCACCTTTACCACGATCATCGCTATTACTCCGTGGACTTTTCGACCGAAACGGATTATTGCGCGATTGCCCGCGCCTTCGGTTTCCGTAGCGCGCGTGTCGCCGACCCTGCCGACTTGGAGGGCGCGATTCAAGCCGCCTTCGCGGACGGTGGTCCCTACTTTCTCGATGTCCTGACCGCCTCCCCAATGGAGGAAACCCCGCCTGTCGCCGCCTGGGAAGCGGCCGTCGCGGCGCGCGCCTCGGGCGACGATTAGGCTCATTCGTTTTTAAATTGAGGGAGGGAAACATGGCGTTAGAGCCGATTCGGGCGATTCTGGATGTGGATACGGGAGTGGACGATGCGATGGCGATTGCGCTCGCAGTCGCCACGCCGACGATTGATCTCGTCGCGGTAACGACGGTGGCCGGGAATGTTGAGCTGGATCACACAACACGCAACACGCTCCGCGTACTTGATTTCGTCGGCGCAACGACGGTGCCGGTCTATCGGGGGATGAGTCGCCCGATAGACCGGCCATTGCACACGGCATCACATATCCACGGGACGGACGGGCTGGGCGGCGCGGACATCCCGATGTCATCGCGCACGGTCGAGGCGCTGAGCGCGCCGCAGTTCCTCATTGATGCGGCGCGGCAGTCTCCCGGTGCGCTGACCTTTATCTTCGTCGGGCCGTTGACCAATCTCGCCGTCGCCGTCGCGCTGGAACCGGAGTTGCCGCGCCTCGTCAAGCGCCTCGTCATCATGGGTGGCGCATTTCGTATGCCGGGAAACACGACCGCAACGGCGGAATTCAACATCTTCGCGGACCCGATGGCGGCGGCGCAGGTGCTCGCGGCGGGTTTCGATGCGACGTGGGTTGGCCTCGATGTGACGACCAAAGCGGTCTTCGCCCGCGCGCAATGGGACGCGCTCGCGGACGCGGCCGCGCCGAACGCTCTCATCGTGCGGAAGGCGGGCGCGCAGATGTTCGTCACCTTCAACCGCCCCGTCTTCCAGTTGCACGACCCGCTCGCCGTCGCAGTTGCCGCCGATCCAACATTCGTTGATGCACCGGAAGAGGCCATTATGATCGAAACGGGAGGCGACTATTCCGCCGGCCAAACGATTATCCAGCGACCGGGCCGCGACGGCGGCTTCGCTACGAAGGTGGCAAAAACCGTTGATGTCGAGCGATTCGGCACATTTTTCACGGAGACACTGGGGCTGACACGGGGGACCTAACCCCCGGCCCCCTCCCGTATCGGGAAGGGGAGCGAGCCGCCGCGAGATCACAGCGTGTGGGATACACCATAGCATCGCGAAGAGTCACCTCTTCCCGTATCGGGAAGGGCCGGGGGTTAGGTCCCTACGACTTCCGCGCCGTTACGAAATCGGCCATCGCGGTGAGATAGTCGCGCGGTTCGCCGACGGGCAAGGTTTCGAGATGTCGTTTCGCGCTGTCAACGGCGGCTTGCGCCTCGCCAATTGCGGCGTCGAGCGCGCCGGAGGTGCGGACGCGCCCGACGAGCGCGTCAATCTCGGCGTCGGCAGTCTTCGTACCAAGGACGACCTTGCGGATCAGTTCCCGGTCGTCCGCGTCAGCGTACCGCTCGATGTAGAACATCATCGGGAGTGTCAGCGTTCCCTGGCGAAGATCGGAACCGGCGGGCTTGCCGATGTCTTCCGACGTTTCGCGCAGGTCGAGCACATCGTCCACGATCTGGAAGCCCATGCCGATCTGCGTCCCGTAGGCGCGAAGCGCCTGCACCGCTGGCGCGGGCGCGTCTGACAAAATGCCGCCGAACTCGGCAGCGGTCGCGAAGAGCACCGCCGTCTTGCCGTGGATGCGGCGGTCGTACTGTTGCCGTGTCTGATTCCACTGGCGGGTTTGGAAAATCTCGTCTAACTCACCATTGCAGATGTCGCCCAGGGTTTCAGCGAAAAGCGTCATCGCGCGCAGGTTGTGCGATTTCGAGGCGAGCACGGCGGACTGCGCGAAGAGGTAATCGCCGAGCAGCACGACGATCGTCGTCGGTAGCACGGAATTGAGTGTCGCGGCACCTCGACGAAACAGCGCCTTGTCCACCGTGTCGTCATGGATTAGGCTGGCGATATGCAGCAGTTCGATCCCGGCGGCGGCAGGTGCGAGGCGGGACAGATCGTAGTCGAACAAGCGCGCGGCAGCGAGCAGGACGCGCGGTCGGAGCATCTTGCCCTTGGCAGCGATGATCCCATTGAGCAGATCGGTCATCACCGGGTAATTGACCGCCACGGTTTCGCGAATCGCATCCTCAACACGCGCGAGATCGCCGTTCGTGATCGGGTCGCGCAGTACATCAATGTTCTTGCTCGTTGCAGGCATGGGAAGCGTCTCTGCTTTCTATCCTGCTTCGTCGCAGGATGCGGGCGGTTCGACAGCGTGCCGCCCGTGTCGGAGATGTGGCGGAAATTCCCGGCCACCACCCAAAATGATACTCCTGCAATGCGCCTCCGTCAAAACGCGATGCACACAGTTGGCACAGCCGGAACCGCGGACCATACTGTGGAAAATACGCACCTTTCTGATTGTTTGTTTGCATTATTGGCACGCAGATGCTACCGTACGCCGCGCGGTTCCTGGTCGTTGTGTAGCGCAATTAGCTCTATGTACGAACAGTACGAACGTGTGAATGGTTATCGGCGAGGGTGGGTGCGCGTGCGTCTCCGGGTTGCTCATACTGCATCATCCATCGGTGATAGTCGCGGCAGCGTTTGCATCGTCGTGGATGTCGTGCGGGCGAGCACGACGTTGCTGACGTTGTGCGAACGTGGTGCCGGGCCAATCCGCTTCGCCATTGATTTGGATGAGGCGCGGCGAGCGGCGGGATCCGGGAGCGAGCGGGCGCTTCTGGTCGGGGAGCAGGGTGGGATCATCGCACCCGGTTTCGATCTCGACAACTCGCCAACTGCCGCGATGACCGCTGCCGTTACTGGACGACGGATCGTCATGCGTACCAGCAATGGAACGGTCGCGCTCGCGCTGCTCTCCGCCGCGCCCCTCGTCCTCATCGGCTGCATCCGTAATGGTATGGCGGTGATCGAGCAGGCAATTGCAGAAGCGACGACCCGAAAACTGGATGTTCTGATCGTTTGCGCCGGTCAGGAGCACGGGACGGTCTTCGCGCTCGACGACATACTCGCTGCCGGGTTCCTTGTCGCGTGTGCTTGGGAAAAGCATGGCTCGTGGGCCTTCCCCGATCAGCACGACGCTGTGCGGACGATTGATGAGTCCGCCCTCGCGGCTTTGACGCTGTATCGCTCGTTTGTCGGAGAGACGGCATCGCCGGACGCGGAAACCGTCATGCACGCGCTGTTGCAGAGTGCCGGGCCGCGCTTCATCGCGACGACCGGTCGGCTGGAGGATGTGCGGTACTGCGCGACAGCGAACCAAAGCGCGGTCGTACCGCGCGTCCAGCAGACACCGGACGGCCCGACTATTGCCAGTGGGCATCCCGTTTCAGCCCCGATGCCCGCTGATACAACCCCTTCGACCACGTAGGAGGCCCATTTCTTGGTGTTACGACCACGACACTTCGCCGTACGCAGTCAGCCATACCGCCGTCCAACGAGCAGCCGATGGCGGATGCTGGCCGTCGCAGGCATCGTTGCCGCTGTCGGCTACGGCGCGTACATGCTGATGGGACAGGTCGGAGCGAGCGACCCAGGTCGGTCAGGAACATTCGTCGTTACGGATGCGTATAGCGGAAATCCGGTCGCGGGTGCGGAAATCACCGTTGTCTCGCTCGCCTGCGCGGATAGTGTATGCCAGCCAGCTGAGACGACCGCGCGAGGCGTCATCGGTCGAAAGTTCAGTACGAATGCACGCGGCGAGGTACACGCTCGGCTTCTCAGCGAGCGCGTTGCGGTCGTTGCCTCACAGCGCGAATACGACGCGCGGCAACTCGAACTGCCCTGGCCTCCCACCGAGCCGGCGACGCTCTCCCTCCGACCGACCTGGGTGACTGGGCGCATCACCGCACTCGGCCAGCCACTCGCCAACGCGCGGGTGCAGGTCGCCGTACCGGGGAAAGAGCCGGAGGGTTCCACAACGACCGATGCCGACGGGCGCTACCGCATCACCGGTGTGCCGGACGGCGCGGGCCTGATCGTGGACGCGCCAAGTGTGAGCCGCCGACCGCATCCCATCGAACATCATTCGGCGTTTGATCTAACGCTTCGCCCCGACGTCGTCACTGGCGTCGTGCGTGATCCGCAGGGGCGCTCCACCGCCGGCGTGACCGTCGCAGCAGGAAGTGCGGTTACGCAGACAGACGCGAACGGCGCATACCGACTCGAAGGCGTGGACGACGGTGCGACGCTGGTCGTCAAGGGGATCGGCTATCTACCGCAAACGCTCCCGCTCGGCGCGAACCTGATGCAAGATGTGACGCTCCAGCCGTTTATCGCGAAGGGGTTGTATATCCAGGCGCCCGTCGCGGCTGACCCGGCGCAGCTCGACCGCGTGCTAAACTTGATCGCGACGAAGGATGTCAACGCGCTCGTTGTGGACCTTAAAGACAACAACGGCGTCGTGTACTACGACTCGAAGGTGCCGCTTGCCCGTGAAGTTGGGGCGGTTCATCCCATCCTCGATGTGCCGCAGTTGCTGCAAACATTGCACGCGAAAAACATCTACACCATCGCCCGTATCGTCGTGATGGAGGATCCAATCGCGGCGGTGAAGCGGCCCGATCTGGCGATCAAAGACGCCCGCACGGGCAAGGTGTGGCGAACGACCGCCGGGCAGCCGTGGCTCAATCCGACGAATCCGCAGGTCTGGCAATACATCAGCGATCTCGCCGTCGAAGCTGCCATGCTCGGCTTCGACGAAGTGCAGTTCGATTACGTACGCTTTCCCTCGGATGGCAATCTCAATGTCGCGGAGTACGGCCCGAATTTCAACGGCGGCCCGCAGGAGCGCCGGGATGCGATCACGAGCTTTCTGAAGGTCGCGCGCGCCAAACTCGCGCCGACGCGCGCGCTGATGGGCGCGGATATCTTCGGTATCACCGCGTGGATCAAGAACGATAATGGTATCGGCCAGCAGTTCGAGGACCTCGCCGCACTGGTGGATGTGATCTGCACGATGGATTACCCGTCGCACTTCTCGCGCGGCTTCAATGGGTGGGATATTCCGAATAACTACCCGTATGACGTCATCAAGCAGAGCCTGATCGAGCGCGAAAAACGCGTGCCCGATGTCGCACGCAAGACGCGACCGTGGCTCCAGGCGTTCACCTACGGCCCGGGTGTTGACTACGGCACGACGCAAATCTATGCACAGATTCAGGCGTGCAACGAGCTGCAGAGCAGTGGATATCTGCTCTGGAACGTCAGCAGCGCCTATGACCCCGCATGGCTCCCACCGAAGCCGACACCTTCGATGGTCGGGTAGCACAGGCTGGAAAGCCTGTGATTGCCTTGTTCAAGGCATAGCTATCATTGCCTTCGGCGAGAAACCTAACCCCCAGCCCCTTCCCGACACGGGAAGGGGAGTGAGCCGTCGAGAAGGCGGGGCGTTGAGGGAAAGGACGGCATTGAGACGAGTCACCCCTTCCCGTGTCGGGAAGGGGTCGGGGGTTAGGTTCCCCGTTTGACGGTTTCCCCGGCAGGGCGTACGCTGATTGCATGACCGACTCAATGACAACCGATTCGACGCCGATCCCCCCCACTGCGACGGAGCAGGTGCCGCATATCCGGCGGTCGCTGGGGCGTGCTCTGCTGAAGGAAGCGCGCCCGAAGCAGTGGGTCAAGAACGGCTTCCTATTCGCGGGGATCGTCTTTGCGAAAGAACTGACGAACCCGACAGCGATCTGGCAGGTGCTCGCGGCATTCGCGCTCTTTTGCGTCACTGCTAGTTCGATCTACTTCATCAATGATCTGCGCGACCGCGACGCGGATCGCCTGCACCCCAAGAAGCGTTTCCGGCCTATCGCGGCGGGCGAGATCCCGACGCCGATGGCCTGGGCCGTCGCGCTCATTGGGCTTGGCGTCGCCATTCCGCTTGCCTTCCTCTTGCGCCCAATGTTCGGGGCGATCATCGTCGGGTACGTCGCACTCCAGTTCGCCTACACATACTGGCTGAAGGAGCAGGTGCTGCTCGATGTCTTTGCGCTCGCGGCGAGTTTCGTCCTGCGCGCGATCGCGGGTGCGGTGGTGATCGCCGCGCCGATCTCGCCCTGGCTCTATGTCTGCACGGTGCTCCTTTCGCTCTGCCTCGGCTTCGCCAAGCGACGGCACGAACTGATGCTGCTCGAATCGGGTGCGGGCAGCCATCGCGCCGTGCTGGACGAGTATTCCGCGACGCTGCTGGAAGAGATCATCGCCGTGGTGACGAGCGCGACGGTGATGGCGTACGCGCTCTACACTTTCAACGCCGAAAACCTGCCGAAGAACCACGCGATGATGTTCACGATCCCCTTCGTCCTCTATGCCGTCTTCCGCTACCTCTACCTCGTCTACCGCAAGGGCGAGGGGGGCAACCCCGAAGACGCGCTTTTCGCGGATCGGCCCTTGCTGGTCTGTATCCTGCTGTGGGGGATCACCAGCGTCACGATTCTGTACGTTCTGTAGCCTTTTGGTTGCGGAAGCGGGATACGCGCGGTACACTAGCGCCAGGCCGATTAGCACTCGTTACGCACGAGTGCTAAAAGCGGAACAAAATCCTCGCCATCGCGTTCTGTATCATGAGTGCTCCAATAGTGAGCGGGGAGAAATGCATGATAATGACAACACATACCAGGGGGGATTGCTATGCCACTGCGCGATCATGACCCCCACGTTACTCTACGATTTGGCTTGAATCTCCGGGTCACCACCGATGCGTGGCGTCCGGCGCTCGAAGTCTACGAGACCGAAAAAGCGCTCGTGATCCGTGCCGAACTGGCAGGAATCAATGAGGACCATCTGCGCGTCGGGCTGGACGGCAACGTGCTGACGATTCAAGGCAAACGGCTCCCGCAGGCGCGCGGCGAGCATGACACACCCGAACAGCGTTCGTACCACGAAATGGGCATTTCGTACGGGTCATTTCGCGCGCGGGTAGCGCTGCCTTTCCCCGTCGTGCGCGACGAGGTGGAAGCGAACTACGAACACGGGCTATTGACGGTTGTCCTGCCACGCATGCAGGGCGCGCGCATTGAGGCGACAGCGGTCGCCGTTGGCGTGCACGAAGACGATACACATCCCGGTGCTATGGGAAAGGATAGTGAATAATGGCAGGTAAGAAGAAGCGAGCCGACGCCGAACCGATCGTGGCGGACGAAACCCAACCCGATACCCCGACAGCGGAAGCGCAGCCGGAAGCCGTAGCGGCCGAACCGGAAACCTCGGAGCCGATTGCCGTCAAGCGCCGCTCGCGGCGGGAGCGCATTGAGATCGGCACTGCCGTGCCGGACGAAGAGAAAATGCCGGAGTCGGTGCCGATTTTGCCGCTCCGCAATGCCGTTCTCACACCGATGACGGGGCTGCCGCTCGAGGCATCGCAGCCGCGCTCCCTGCGGCTGATTGACGCGGTCGTCAATGGCGACCGGCGAGTCGTCTTTGTCGCACAGAAGGATAAGGAGTTGGAGGGCGCGGGGCCGAACGATCTCTATCAGGTCGGCACGCTCGGCGTGATCCAGCAGATGCTCCGGATGCCGGACGGCAATGTCCGCCTCGGCGTACAGGGGTTGGAGCGCGTGCGCATCGGCGAGTACGTGCAAGAAGAGCCGTACCTGCTTGCGAAGGTCGAGCGCATCCCCGAGCAAGTCGTGGAGAGCCTTGAAATCAAGGCATACATGCAGAACACGGTCAAACTCTTCGGTCAATTGGTCGAATTGGTGCCGTATTTGAACGATGATCTCGTGACGGTGGCGGTCAATCTCGACGATCCGCGTCAATTGCTCTACCTCGTCGCGGGCACCCTGCGCATGGATGTCGAGCAGAAGCAGGAATTGCTTGAACTGGACGACATCTCCGCGAAGTTCCGCTGGCTAAACGGCTTTATTGCCAAGGAACTGGAAGTCCTCGAACTCGGCAAGAAGCTGCAGGAGCAGGTGCAGGATGAGGTCGGCAAGAGCCAGCGCGAGTACTTCCTGCGCGAGCAGATGAAGGCGATCCAGAAGGAACTGGGCGAGGCGAACGATCAGGAAGCGGAAATCACGATGATCCGCGAGAAATTGGAAGCCTCCGGCATGCCGGCGGACGCGCGCAAGGAAGCGGATCGCGAGTTGGACCGGCTCGCCAAACTGCCCCCGCAGGCGGCGGAATACGGCATCATCAAGACCTACCTCGACTGGATGACGAGCCTGCCATGGAATATCTCGACCGAAGAGCCGATTGACATCCCGAAGGCGCGCAAGCAACTGAACGACGATCACTACGACCTGGAGAAGATCAAGGAGCGCATCCTCGAATACCTCGCGGTGCGCAAACTGAAGCAGGAGCGCGCGGTGGAGGGCGAGAAAATCCCGAATCGCGACCCGATCCTCCTGTTCGTCGGCCCTCCGGGCGTCGGCAAGACCTCGCTTGGCCAGAGCATCGCCACGGCGCTGGGGCGGAAATTCACTCGTATGGCGCTCGGTGGTATGCGCGACGAGGCGGAGATTCGCGGCCACCGGCGCACCTATATCGGCGCGATGCCGGGGCGCATTCTGCAGTCCATCCGGCGTGCGGGGGCGAATGACCCGGTCTTCATCCTCGATGAGGTGGACAAGATCGGTGCGGACTGGCGCGGCGATCCGTCCTCCGCGCTGCTGGAAGTGCTCGATCCCGAGCAGAACAGCACCTTCCGCGATCACTACCTCGATGTCGAGTTCGACCTTTCGAAGGTGCTCTTCATCGCGACGGCAAACGTGCTCGACACGATCCCGGCGCCGCTGCGCGACCGGATGGAGATCATCGAACTCGCAGGCTACAGCGAGGAAGACAAGGTCCACATCGCGAAGCGCCACCTGCTGCCGAAGCAGATTCAGGCGAACGGACTCAAGCCGAGCGAAATGTCGCTGACGGACACGGCAATCGGCACGATCATTGCCGGGTACACGCGCGAGGCGGGCGTCCGCAACCTTGAACGCGAATTGGGCGCGGTGGCGCGCAAGGTGGCGACCGAGGTCGCGGGCGGCTCGAAGCGCGGCGCGAAAAAGGTGATCGGCCCGCAGCAGGTGCGGCGCTACCTCGGTCGCCCCCGCTTCCAGCGCGAGGAAATCCGCGAGCGGACGAAGATTCCCGGTGTCGCGACCGGTCTTGCGGTCACGGCGGTCGGCGGGGACATCTTGTTCTTCGAGGCAACGCGGATGCCGGGCAAGGGCAACCTGACGGTGACGGGTCAACTCGGCGACGTGATGAAGGAGTCGGTGCAGGCGGCGATGAGTTACGTTCGCGCCCGCGCGAAGGACCTCGGCATTGACCCGAAAGTCTTTGCGGAGAGCGACATCCACGTCCACGTCCCGGCGGGATCGGTGCCGAAGGATGGTCCGTCGGCAGGCATTACGCTGGCGACAGCGATCACCTCGCTTCTCACCGGCGTTCCGGTGCGGGACGACCTCGCGATGACGGGCGAGATCACCTTGCGCGGGCAGGTGCTGCCGATCGGCGGCGTCAAGGACAAGGTACTCGCGGCGCGGCGGGCGGGGCTGACGACCGTCATCCTGCCGAAGCGCAATGAGGGCGACCTAGACGACCTGCCGAAGGACGTGCGCAAGTCAATGCATTTCGTCCTCGCCGAGCACATTGACCAGGTCCTGCAGGCGGCCCTCGAAAAGCCGCTTGCCGACGGCGCGTTGAAGGCAGACATCCTCGACACCATCGAGGCCCCCGCCATCCGGCAGCAGGAGATCGCCGTCCTCGCATAACTCAGGAATACACAGATCAAAAGGTCGCCCGGAGCAATCCAGGCGACCCTTTTCGCTTTTATTGTTACATCGTCATTGTTGTGCGGCAATCAGTCGGCGACGGAGAGCGCGCCATGGCGGACGGCAGCGCCGACGAGGGCGCGGAAGGGACCTTCATGCTCAGCGCGCTTGGCGAACATCGCTTCCGGGTGCCACTGCATACCGAGCACAAACGACTTTGACGGCATCTCGACCGCTTCCACGAGGCCATCCGGCGTTGTGCCGCAGACGACAAGGCCCGCGCCGACTGCTTTGATTCCCTGATGGTGGAAGGAGTTCGTGCCGACTTCGTTCATCCCATAGGCATTGGCTAGCAAACCAGACGCACTGACGATATGCGCCGTCAGGTGCGACCCGCCATCGGGCTGTTTGTGTGATTCCGCGCCCGGCATCTCGCTCGGGACATCCTGCCAGAGCGTGCCGCCCTGGAAGACATTCAACACCTGAATCCCCCGGCAGATGCAGAGAACCGGCAGATCAATCGCGAACGCGGCTTCGAGCAGCGCGTCCTCCCATGCATCGCGCGCATCGTCAATGCCATAGGTCTTGTTGTGTTGCGGGCCGGTATCGCCGTAGCGCGAAGGGCGAATATCGCCCCCGCCGCTGAGGAGCAGGGCGTCCAATCGCGCGACGACCTGCGCCGCCGTAGTCGGGTCGGTGGCGGGGAGCACGACGGGAATGCCACCAGCCGTTTCCACCGCGCTCGTATACGTGTTCGTCATGCGGTGGAAGATCACATCCCCGAACGCCGGACTGGTCTCCTTCACCGACGATGGCGTGATCCCGATGATTGGTCGCGCGCTTTGCATAATTGTCGTGCTCCTTGTGCGGATTGTGCGCGCCGCCGCGCCGCTCTCCCATCCGCACAGCATGCCAGAGCCAGCCACCAGCGTCAATTCGTGAGAAGTCGTTTTAGCCACAGAGGCATAGAGGATACAGAGGAAAAATGAAGAAAGATTTTCCTCTCACTATTTCTCTATTTCTTTGAGTCCTCTGTGCCTCTGTGGCTAATGCGTTTGGTATACTGTGTGCAGGTGTCCGTACGTGTGTGCCGGAAGGAATGTGTCGTGAGTAGCCGCCCCCGCTCGATTGCTGAACCTGTCACCCGATTGATCGAAGAACTGGGACGGCTGCCGGGCATTGGGCCGAAATCGGCGTCGCGGCTCGCGTATCACCTCCTGAAAGCGCCGAAGCAGCAGGCGGTCGCGCTGGCGGAGGCAGTGCTCGAAGTGAAGGAGAAGGTGCGCTTCTGCTCCGAGTGCTACAACCTCACCGAGCACGATCCATGCGATTTTTGCAGCGACCCGAACCGCGACCGCTCGATTCTCTGTGTCGTCGAGGAACCGCTCGATCTCGTTGCGTTGGAGCGGACGGGCGAGTATCGTGGCCTGTACCATGTGCTGCACGGTGCGATCAATCCCATCGAAGGGATCGGCCCCGACCAACTGCGCGTCCGCGAACTCTTCAGCCGTCTGCAACGCCCGGATGTGAACGAAGTGAT
The DNA here is from genome assembly GCA_038238655.1 of Thermomicrobiales bacterium. Lineage (GTDB taxonomy): Bacteria > Chloroflexota > Chloroflexia > Thermomicrobiales > JALYUS01 > JALYUS01. The sequence continues at coordinate 19,090 of JBBSFO010000012.1, forward strand.
CCTCGCAATGAACCCGAACACGAACGGCGAGGCGACGGCGATGTACCTTTTCCGCGCGATTAACCCGCTTGGTATCCGTGTTACGCGCCCCGCCAGCGGCCTCCCCGTCGGTGGCGACCTCGAATACGCTGATCAAGTGACCCTTGGTCGCGCGTTGACAGGGCGTCGCGAACTCTAATCCACGTTTCCTACATTCCGGTAGCGCAGGCTTTCCAGCCTGCGTCTCTTTCGTCGCGCTCGCAGACTGGAAAGCCTGTGCTACCGTCGTTTGCGTTCTTTGCCGACCAACGCGCACATATAGGTGCAATAGATACAATCAAGAATAGACCATGAATTTGCTTGCAATTGTACTGCATGATCACGTACAATCCCTCTATGCGGTGCGAATGTATCCACGTAGCCGAAGGGGAGTACACACAATGACGAGTACAAACGGTCATAGCGAGACGAACGGGCACCAGAACGGTGTCGCGAAATCTACCTGGACAACCAAGGCCGGGCTGGCGCAGATGCTCAAGGGCGGCGTCATCATGGATGTCGTCAACGCCGAGCAGGCGAAGATCGCCGAAGAAGCGGGCGCGTGCGCGGTGATGGCGCTGGAGCGCGTGCCGGCGGATATTCGCGCGCAGGGCGGCGTCGCGCGGATGAGCGACCCCGATCTGATTCGGGGAATTATGGAGGCCGTGACGATCCCCGTGATGGCGAAGGCGCGGATCGGGCACTTCGTTGAGGCGCAGGTGCTGCAGGCGCTCGGTGCGGACTACATAGACGAGAGCGAAGTCCTGACGCCCGCCGACGAGCAGTATCACATCGAGAAGCATGGGTTCGCCGTGCCATTCGTCTGTGGCGCGCGCGATCTCGGCGAGGCGCTCCGCCGGATCGGTGAGGGCGCGGCGATGATCCGCTCCAAGGGCGAACCGGGCACGGGGAATATCGTCGAAGCGGTGCGCCATCTTCGCGCGATCACGGACATGATTCGCCGCCTGAGTGTTGCGCCACCTGAGGAGCACATGACGATGGCCAGAGACCTCGGCGCGCCGTACGAACTGGTGCGCGAGGTGGCGAAAAACGGCAAATTGCCCGTCGTGCTCTTTTGCGCCGGTGGCGTCGCGACCCCATCCGATGCCGCGCTCGTCATGCAGTTGGGCGCAGAGGGCGTCTTTGTCGGCTCCGGCATCTTCAAGAGCGGCGACCCGGCACGGCGTGGCAAGGCGATTGTCGAGGCAGTCACGCACTTCCGCGATGCGAATATCATCGCGGAAGTGTCGCGTGGCCTCGGTGACGCGATGAGCGGCCTTGAAATCGGCAAACTGCCGCAGGAATCGCTGATGGCGCCGCGCGGCTGGTAGGGAATCCTACCCCCTAACCCCCTCCCTCGGAGGGAGGGGGAACCGAACTTCGACGTTGTGTGCTTCGACTGGCGATGTGCTGTATCCTGTATTTCTCCCCCTTCCCCACGGGGAAGGGGGCTGGAGGGTTAGGGAGAATCATCATGACCACGATTGGTGTACTCGCCTTGCAGGGGGCATTCATCGAGCATGTCTATGCGCTGGAACGGCTTGGCTTCGGGGCGCGCGAGGTGCGGTTGCCGCGCGATCTC
>JBBSFO010000013.1:0-20252 GCA_038238655.1 Thermomicrobiales bacterium
AAACGCGACAAAACGGGATGCCCGCAGGCATCCCGCCCATCATTTCGTGTGACGATTTCCCGATGCGCCAGCGTCAGGACGGACTATCTGCCCGTGGCGCTTGCGGGAGATCGCTCGCAGCATCGGGGTATCCGTCCCCTTTAAGGGCATCATTCATATCGTGGCCAGTGGCAGCGAGTAGCTGTCCCACCTCGCGCACCCACGTCGCATATCCAGTGTAGGAGTGCGGACCGGACGCCCCGGACCCGTACCCAGGGCAATCGCATCTAAATGCCGAGCGATTTTCACCGGCTATTCTCAGGAATGTGCCCCTCTTTGCCGTCGTTTCGTGCCCCTCCCGCGTCGATTCGCTCCCCGAAATAGCGCCTTCCCCGGCTCAAGGCCGCAGCGGGCAGGGGGAGGGTGCGATTCACCGGTCGGATGCGCCTCCTGCCGACGAATGTACGGCGGGGCGGATTTAGATGCGATTGCCCTGGACCCGCACCATGCATGGATGCGGATTGCCGTCTACGCTGATGATCGTGACGCGCACGCCATGCGCAAGGAGGATTGAATGAACATGTCCGCCGATGCAAAGGACAGTGTGGAAGAAAATGAGAAAGCGGGCCGACTGCCGAGCCTGGAGGAGCAGACGCCCGGACTCGATACCGCGCAGGATGCGCGGACGCTCCGGGATGCCACGGCGTATTACGGGGATGCGGGCGAACTGGGTGATCGCCCCAAGTCCGCAGCGGAACCGGACAAGAAGCAGCTGCGGCGCGACTCGCAATCGCCCCGATAAGGAGATCCAGATGATGCAAATGGGGCGTCCTCTGCGTGCTCGGAGGAACGTGGCGAGCGGGAGAACAGCGCATCGGTCAGAGCCCGTGGGGGCCGACTGCTATGCAGATTAACCAGTTGCACCTCAGCGTCTATCGCATTCCCACGGACCGACCGGAGCAGGACGGCACGTACGACTGGACGAGCACGACGCTCGTGCTTGTCGAGCCGGAGACAGAGACGGGGCTGCGCGGCCTCGGCTATTCGTACGCGGATGGGGCGACGGCGACGCTCATTAAGGAGACGCTGGCCCCCGTCGTCTGCGGACGGGATGTGCAGGATGTCGGCGGCTCATGGGGCGCGATGGTGCGGGCAATCCGCAATCTTGGGCGACCCGGTATCGCCTCGATGGCGATTGCCGCCGTGGACATGGCGCTCTGGGATCTGAAGGCGCGGGCCGTTGGGTTGCCGCTCTTCAAACTGCTCGGTCCGTACCGCGACGCTATCCCGATATACGGCAGCGGCGGATTTACGTCGTACACCGAACAGGAACTCGTCGCGCAGTTGGCAGGCTGGGTCGCGCAGGGCATTCCTCGCGTCAAGATGAAGATTGGCCGTGACCCGGAGGCGGATGTGGCCCGCGTGCGCGCCGTCCACAAGGCAATCGGCGATGGCGCGCAATTATTCGTGGACGCGAACGGCGCATACGACGTGAAGGAGGCGCTGCAACAGGCAAGGCGATTTGCCGAGGAGAACGTGTCATGGTTCGAGGAGTCGGTCTCGTCGGACCATCTGGACGACTTGCGGTTCATCCGCGCGCAGACGCCCGGTATGGAGATCGCGGCGGGCGAGTACGGCTACGACCGCTTCTATTTCCGTCGGATGGTCGAGGCGGGGGCGGTAGATGTATTGCAGGCGGACGCGACGCGCTGCGCAGGCGTGACGGGTTGGTTGCAGGCGGCAGCGATCGCGCACGCCTTCGCCGTCCCCTTCTCGGCGCATTGCGCGCCGGAAATTCACGCGCACGTCGCCTGCGCGGCACCCGAATTTCGCCACGCCGAGTACTTCCACGATCATGTGCGGATCGCGCACATGCTCTTCGATGGCGTGCCGGAACCGGTCAATGGCTGTCTGCGGCCTGATCCGTCGCGCCCCGGCTTGGGGCTGGAATTGAAGCGGCGCGATGCCGAACGGTGGGCGGTGCACGATATGGCATGAATGTTGCACGGGCGCAAGTGACGGGTTCGTAGAGCGAAGGGACAATGCACAGATGGCAGAGCAATCGGTAGCAATACAAGAGCCGGCGACGGTTGAGGGCACGGCCGCCGACGTCTTCATCGAGACGATCCATCGCTGGGGGGTTGATACGATCTTCGGCCTTCCCGGCGACGGCATCAATGGCCTGATGGAAGCGCTGCGGGTCCATCAAAACAAGGTGCGCTTCATTCAGGTACGGCACGAAGAAGCGGCCGCCTTCATGGCGTGCGCCTACGCGAAATACACCGGGCGACTCGGCTGCTGCATCGCCACCTCCGGACCCGGCGCGATTCACCTCCTCAATGGCCTCTACGATGCCAAGATGGACGGCCAGCCGGTTCTGGCGATTACCGGTATGACGTACCACGACTTGATTGGTACGTTTTACCAACAGGACGTCAATACCGAAGCCCTCTTCTCCGATGTATCGGTCTACAACGAGCGCGTAATGAGCGGATCGCAGGCGGAAGAACTGGCGAATATGGCGTGCCGGGCGGCGCTCAGTCGGCGCGGTGTCGCGCATATCACTTTTCCGAGCGACTTGCAGGAAGTGAAGCACGACGCAGGCCGCTCCAAGGCGAACATCGCCTCGCATACCTCGACGAACTTCCAACCCGAACACGCCCTCCCGACGCATGACGAACTGGTGCGGGTGGCGGACATTCTCAACAGCGGAAAGAAGGTGGCGATCCTCGCCGGGCGGGGATCGCTCGAGGCGACCGACGAGTTGGAACAGGTCGCGGACCTGCTCGCTGCGCCCATCGCGAAGCCGCTCCTCGGCAAAGCCGCCGTACCGGATGAGAGTCCCTACACAACCGGCGGCATTGGACTCCTGGGCACCGCGCCGTCCGAGGAGATCATGGAGCAGTGCGACACGCTCTTCATGATCGGCTCGTCCTATCCGTACATGGAATTTCTGCCCAAGCCCGGCGCGGCGCGCGGCGTGCAGATTGACATTGACCCCGAACGGATCGGCCTGCGCTACCCGGTCGAGATTGGCGTCGCGGGAGATTCCAAGACCGTTTTGAAGGCGCTGATCCCGCTCCTCAAGCGCAAGAAGGATCGTTCGTTCCTCGAAATGGCGCAGAAGGGCATGAAGGAGTGGTGGGCGCTTCTCGATGAACGGGGGCAGCGCACGGATACGCCGATGAAGCCGCAGGTCGTCGCGTGGGAGTTGAACCGGCTCCTCGCGGACGATGCGATCATCAGCACGGATAGTGGCACGATCACGACGTGGGCGGCGCGCTACCTCCGCATCAAGCGCGGGCAGATGTTCTCCTGCTCCGGCAACCTCGCCACGATGGCCCCCGGCTTCCCGTATGCCAACGCCGCGCAAGTCGCCTACCCGGACCGCCAGTGCATCGCGCTCGTCGGTGACGGCGGCTTCACGATGCTGATGGGCGAACTGGCGACCGCCGTGAAGTACAACCTGCCGGTGAAGATCATCATCTTCAAGAACAATGTGCTCGGGCAGATCAAGTGGGAGCAGATGGTCTTCCTCGGCAACCCGGAGTACGGTGTCGAATTGCAGCCGATGGACTTCGCGAAGATCGCCGACGCGGCGGGAGCGAAGGGCTTCACGATCACCGATCCGAAGCAGTGCCGCGCGACGCTGGAGGAAGCGCTCCGTCATCCCGGCCCGGCAATTATCCAGGCGGTCGTTGATCCGAATGAGCCGCCAATGCCGGCGAAGGTCAAGCCCGAACAAGTCTTGAAGATGGCCGAATCGCTCGTGCGCGGCGAGCCGAACCGTGTCCGCATCGGCACGACGCTCTTCCGCGATAAAGTGGACGACCTCTTCGTGACGGGCGGCCACAAAAACAGCGCGGACGAGGGACTGATTGACAAGATGAAGGACAAAATCCGCGACATCGTTGAGTAAGGGAGCCTCACCCCCAGCCCCTCCCCTTTGCCTCAAGGCAAAGGGGAGGGGAGCACCGGAAATCTTCGTCGTGATTAATCCCTTTTCCCCTCCCCTCTCCATCGCTGTACGAAAATATCTTTTCCTCGGTCTCGAGGCGATGGAGAGGGGGAGGGGGGATGAGGAACGAGGTGTCAATGCTGCAACACGAACTGACAGATGAGGGGAAACTGCTGCTCCAGCATATCCGCGAGGGGCGGTTCCAGCGCAGCCTCGCGCTGATCGCCGGCTTTTCGAGCATCCTCAGCGGGCTGGAGGTGGCCTACGAGCATTACCGGGGCAGTTACAGCCAGCGCGTCATGTACTCGCCGGTCATCCTCAGCCCGACGCTGTTCGCCGCCGCCGTCGCCGGTGCATCGAATCGCAAGGCGGCGCGGACGGTGCTGCCAGTCGTTTCCGCCCTGGCTGTTGCGGATGGGTTGGTCGGCTTCGCTTTTCATGTACGCGGCGTCCATCGCAAGCCGGGCGGCTGGCGGCTCCCGGTCAATAACATCATCATGGGGCCGCCGATTCTCGCGCCGGTACTCTTCGCGATCAGTGGCTACCTCGGCCTGATCGCCTCCTTCCTGCGCCGGGAGGATGACCCCGCAGTGGCGTCTATGCAGGGCGCGCACGACGCCAACGCATCGGCCCGCTCCGCATGGATGACCCTGTTGCCGCAAAGCATCACGAAGGAGACGCGGATGCTGGAGCACGACATCCGCGAGGGTCAGTTCCAGAAGCATATGGCCGCTGCGATGGCCTGCGCGGCGGTGTGCAGCGGCTTCGAATCGCTCTACTCCCATTACGAGAACGACTTTCAGTACAAGAAACTGCAATGGAGCCCGATCATCCTCACGCCGCTGATGATCGCCGCCGGTCTCGGCGCGGTGAAGAGCCCGAAGGTCGCCCGCACACTCCTGCCCGCCGCGTCGGTGGCAGCGATCCTCGATGGCTCAGTCGGCTTCTTCTTCCACGCGCGCGGCATGCTCCGCCGTCCGGGCGGGGCGAAACTACCACTCTACAATCTCATCTACGGCCCGCCCATCCTCGCGCCGCTGCTCTTCGCCGCCAGCGGCTTTCTCGGCCTGCTCGCCAGCCTGCTACGGAGGGAAGAGGACAGCAATGAGCAATGAGCAACGAGCAATGGGACGAGGGAAAGCGGTCAGCAGCCAGCAGGCAGCGGACAGCGATCCCACCTCAGTCCTTCGTGACCATTTGCCGACAGACAAGAAAACCAGCCAGCCGATGCTGCCGCGCGCGACGCCGGGATATTATCCGGAGTTCAACACACTAAGCCAGGAGGCGTTCTGGGACGAGGCGACGCGCACTGTTGTGTTCGACCGTGTTCAGAACACGCCACCGATCCGCTTTTTCAGCGCGGACGAGGCGCGGCTGATGACCGCGATCTGTGACCGCCTGATTCCGCAGGACGACCGCGATGCGGCGCATAAAATCCCCATCGTCAACACTATTGATGACCGGCTCTTCTCCCGCAGGATAGATGGCTACCGTTTCGCGGACATGCCGCCCGATGGGGAGGCGTTTCGCATCGGCCTGCAAGGGATCGAGGCAATCGCCCGGCAGATGCATAACCGCTCGTTCGTTGATCTCGGAACGCTGGAGCAGGATCAGGTCATGCAGACCCTCCATGATGAGAACCCGCCCGCCGGGGAGGAGATCTGGAAGCGCGTCCCGCTCGACCGTTTCTGGATGCTGCTGATGGGCGATGTCGTGGATGCCTACTACGCCCATCCCTTCGCCTGGGACGAAGTCGGCTTTGGCGGCCCCGCCTACCCGCGTGGCTACATGCGCCTCACGAATGGCAGGCCGGAGCCGTGGGAAGTCCACGAGCAGCGATACGATTGGGACGCGCCGAAGGCATCGCTCTCCGACGCCTACCGCCCCATCGGTGGTGCCCACCCCGGCCGCCATCAGCCGACCGGACAAGAAGGGACGCACTGATTAACGTGCGGACGTGGGCGCACGTATTTTTTGGTGGCAGCAGGCATTCCAGCCTGCCCTTCGGCGCTGGAAGGCAGGCTGGAATGCCTGCTGCCACCCTTCTCGATTGCTGCTGGAGATTGTTGGAAGGTACGTACCGATGAAAACACCACTCTTTGGCAAATTTGAAGGACACGACACCGACCTGCACATGCTCGGCCCGATCGAGGTAATAGACGTGCCGATGCGGCAGTACGCGCCGGACGACGAGGTGGATTACTGCATCGTCGGGGTCGGCGCGGCAGGTGGCGTGCTCGTGCAGCGGCTGGCGCGCGCCGGGTTCCGCGTCGTTGGCATCGAGGCCGGGCCATTCTGGGATACCGAGCGTGATTGGGTGAGCGACGAGGCAGGCTCGCACAAACTTTACTGGAACGAGTTGCGCGTTACGGGCGGCGAGAATCCTGTCACGCTCGGCGCGAATAATAGCGGTCGGGGCGTCGGCGGCGGTTCGGTTCACTGGGCTGGCTTCACGCCCCGTTTCCATCCGTCGGACTTTCGTGTCTATTCGGAGGATAGCCTCGGTGCGGATTGGCCGATCTCCTATTGGGATCTGAAGCCGTACTACGAGATGCTGGAGCGCGAGATGCCCGTCGCCGGGCCTGCGTATTTCCCGTGGGGCGATCCGCATGGCTACCCCTACGGCCCGCACCCGATGGGCGGCGTCGGCGATGTGCTGCTGCGCGGCTGCACGAAACTCGGCATTCGCGTCTCGGCGGGCGGCCCGGTGGCGATCACCTCCGGCTCGCACGGCGACCGGCCGCACTGCATCTATCGTGGCTTCTGCATCCAGGGGTGCAAGGTGGGCGCGAAGCAGAGCACGCTCATTAGCCATGTACCCGACGCGATCCGCCACGGCGCGGAGATCCGCGACAACTGCATGGTGGCGCGCGTCAATCTCGGCAAAGACGGGCACGTTACCGGCGTCACGTACTTCGACCCTGACGGACGAGAGCACGAGCAGAAAGCGAAGGTCGTCATTGTCTGCGGCTACGCGATCGAGACACCGCGCCTGCTCCTCAACTCGGCCTGCCCCGGTTTCGAGGAGGGGCTGGCGAACTCGAGCGGTACGGTCGGGAAGTATCTGATGGTGCAGGCCGGTAATGTCGTCCTCGGACGCTTCCCCGATCTCATTCGCATGTACAAAGCGCCGCCCGCGCACGCGCTGACTGAAGAGTTCTATGAGACCGATCCGACGCGCGGCTTCGCGCGTGGCTTCGCTATCCAGACCGTCGGCCCGTTGCCGATCTCCTTCGCCAAGCAGATGATGGTCGCCAAAGGCGCGTGGGGCTGGGGGATGCGCCGCGTGATGATGGACTACAACCATTGGGCCGCGCTCGGCCTCCTCGGCGAAATCCTGCCGTGGGAAGAGAATCGCGTGGAGTTGGCGGACGACACGGACCGGCACGGCCTGCGCGTCGCGAAGGTGACATTTGCCCTGCACGACAACGACAAAAGGCTGATCGCGTTCGCCAGGAAGAAGGTCGAGGAGGTGATGTGGGCGGCGGGCGCGGAGGAAGTCGTCCAGGAGGCGCGGTACGCGCACCTCGTCGGCGGCGCGCGGATGGGCAACGATCCGCGCACCTCGGTCGTGGACAAGTTTGGCCGCACGCACGACATCCCCAATCTCTTCGTCTGCGACGGGAGCATCCTGCCGACCCAAGGCTCCGCGAACCCCGGCCTGACGATTCAAGCATTGGCGGCCCGGACGGCCGATTATCTCATCGCGGAGGGGGCGAATGTGCTTGCGAAGCGGCCAGCAACCGATTCGCGACCGCCCATCCGGCACGATCTCGCGCCCGCAGGCACGGCAGGACGCGGAGTACCACGCCTCAGGTAGCGCGGGGCATCATGGACTAGGAGGGACGGCGATGGAACGGGATGAAGAACGCATCCGGCGGCTTACCGAGGCATTGCATGACGCGAACCTCGGGGCGCTCATTTGCCGTTTGCCGCACAATGTCCTCATGCTTACGGGGTACTGGCCCGTATTAGGTACGGCAGTTGCCATCCTCACGCGCGAGGGCGCGCTGGCTCTCATTGTCCCGGAGGATGAGCTTCCGCTCGCGTGGCATGGCTGGGTTGAGTGGAACGATATTCACACGTTTGCCCCCGTGACCCTCGATCACATGGGGAATGCCAGAGAGGCTACCAACTCCATCCTTGCCGATGTTGCCCGTCGATTCGGTCTCGCCCGCGCGGCGATTGGTTTCGAGGGCTCTCCCGAGTTGATCCCGGCACCGTACGTCGCACTCCATTCAAGCGCTCTGAGTACCGCTGTTCGTTTTGCGCCAGTCCTGCCGGATACGGATTTCTGGGATGCGTCGGCGCTCCTCGCGGCACAACGCGCGGCGCTCACGCGGCGGGAAGTCGCGGTGGTACAACGAGCCTGCACCATCGCGGCGCGCGGTTTCGCCGTGGTCTCTCACGTACTACGCCGCGGCGTGACGGAGGCGGAAGTCGCCGCGGCCGTCCATCACCAAATCGCGGTGAGCGGCGCGAGCGAACCCGGCGTACATCGGACGGGGGCGGACGCCTTTTGCATGTCTGGCCCACGCGCTGCGGACGCCTACCGTGCCTATGCCCTCACTGCGGATCGCACGATCGACATCGGCGACTTCGTGCTCGTGCATGTCAATTCGTATGTCGACGGTTTCTGGACGGACCTTACGCGCACCTATGTGCTGGGCGAGCCGAGTAGTCATCAGTTAACGATGTACGAGGCAATCTTCGAAGCGCACGACCGCGCATTGCGGGCGATCGCGGACGGCGCCCGCGCCGCCGATGTAGATATGGCGGCGCGTGACTACCTGAAACAGACGGGATTCGGGTCGGCGTTCAAACATCAGTTGGGGCATGGCGTCGGCTATGGTGCGATCTATCACGGCAATTTCCCACGCCTCCACCCCTGTTCAGATGACCGGTTGCAGGAGGGAATGACCTTCAACGTCGAACCCGCGATCTATATCGAGGACTTCGGCGGCCTCCGGCATTGTGATGTCGTGACGCTCGGGGCGGACGGGGCGGATGTGCTTTCGCCCTTCCAGCGCACTGTGGGCGACCTAATCGTAAGTGAATGCGCGAACTGAGCGCGAGGAGGGGCAATGAAAGCTAAACTCGTGGATGGCGGCAAAAAGACGTACGTGTTGGTGTTCGAGAAGGGCGATGAGGTCACCGCCGGGTTGCGGGAGTTCGCGCAGGCTCAAGACATTGCCGACAGCACATTTACGGCAATTGGCGCATTCAGCGACGTCATACTGGGATATTTCGACCGCGAGCGAAAGGACTATACCAAAATCCCCGTACACGAGCAGGTCGAGGTACTCGCCTTGCTCGGCAACATCACGCGCGGCGAGAACGGCCCGAAAGTGCATGCGCATGTTGTCGTCGGTAAGGCGGACGGCACCGCGCACGGGGGGCACATCCTCGAAGCGCACGTCTGGCCAACACTGGAGGTAACCGTCACGGAATCGCCCACACATTTGCGACGCACTCGCGATCCGGAGACCGGGCTTCCGCTCATTGATCTCTCCGCAGCAAGGGACGCGAGCCTCTGATGTGTGCGTACCGGTCGAGAGTCCAGTGTTACGGAACGTGTCACCAGCAGCAATCTGGCGGATGCATGAGCGGGGTGCAAACCTCCTCGTATGACTATCCACACATATTGGCAACCACGCCGTACGACCCCTATACTCCGCCACTCGACATAATATTGGGATGACGACGGCGCACCACTTCTCGCTCCCCCGTCGCTCCCTTCGCGGGGGTGGAGACCGATGGATGCGGCATCGCGAGCCACGCCGACTGACGACTGGCAGCAACTCGACTTGCTTGTGCGCTTCACCGAGCAGCGCACCTACGAACTCATCCGTCCCGTCGTCCTCTTCGGGCGCGCCCCGGCGGAGCGGGCGCGGCAGACCGGCGCGCCGCAGCGGACCCTCGCCCGGCAGGCGGCGCGCTTCGAGCGCGAGGGGATGGCGAGCCTCTTCGGTCCGCCCAAGATCGAGCACCATCGGACGTTGCCCGAGGAGATCCAGCGCGCCATCCTCATGCTCAAGGCGGAATATCCGCCCTTCCGGCCGCACGAGATCGCGACGATCTGCGGCGTGCGCTTCCGGCGCCGACCGAGCCACCACACCGTGCGGCGCATCCTCGCCGAGGGCCCGGCCCCCACCCTCGTCGGACGCCGCTTCCCGCCCTACCGCGCGATCGCCGACCCCACCGCGCGCCGGCCTGCGGTGCCCCGGTTGCACATGGAGGGGTGGAATATCAAGAGCATCGCGGGCTACTTCGAGACCGACCGGCACACCGTCTACGACACGCTCAAGCGGTGGGTCGCGGAGGGGGTCGCGGGTCTAGACGACAGGTCGCATGCCCGCACCGGGCCGCGGAAAGTGGACCTGCCGACGATGCTCGCGGTCAAGCGCCTGCAGGAGAATCCCGAGTTGGGAGCCTTCCGCGTCCACGCGGCCTTGCGCCAGATCGGCATCGAGATCAGTCCGAGTACGTGCGGCCGGATCCTGGCGATGAACCGCAAGCTCTACGGGCTGAGCGGGCCGAAAACGAAGGCGAAGGAGTCGAAGCCGATGCCCTTCGCGGCGCAGCGACGCCATCAGTACTGGAGCGTGGGCATCCGCCACCTCGATATGGTCGAGATCGGCACCAAGGCCTATTGCGTCTCGATCCTCGAGAACTACTCCCGCGCCATCCTCGCCAGCGGCGTCTTCCCGACGCAGGACCTCTCGGCGTATCTGATGGTGCTCTACGCGGCGATCCGCCAGCATGGCGCGCCGGAAACCCTCGTCAGCGACAGCGGCGCGGTCTTCGTGGCGGCGAAGCAGGCGCGGGCGATCTACGCCGCCCTGAACATCGAAACGCAAAGTCACTGTCGTCCCTCGCTCTCCGAACGTCAATGAGAGCGTTGAAGGTTGCATAGGCGACATCTCTACGGCACACTTCCCTGCTGCCTGCTCTTCAGAAATACCATGATCGCGTTCAGTTCGTCCGGCGTCAGGTTACCGCCATAGGCGGGCATATTGCTGCCGCCGTTGAGGATGCGGATCGTGATCTGCTCGGGCGGGAGGCGGTTTGATACATTGGTCAGATCGGGGCCGCGTTCGCCACCCTGCCCGTTCACGGCGTGGCAATACTGGCACCCCTTCGCGTTGAAGAGTTGCGCCCCCTGCGCCACCGGGCCGCTCGTCGTGCCGACGACCTGCGCGGAGAGCGGCTGCACATCGAAATGCGGCGACCACGGCGCCCGGACGGAGACCTGCCAGAGCGTGCCGATCATAATCAGGACGATGATCACGAACGCGACCGACCAGGGGCGGCGCGCCGGGCTGCGCTCACCGTGGTTGGAGGCGAAGGGCAACCCGAAGAGCACGATGAAGAGCAGAACCGGGGCGAGGATGATGACGAAGCTCTCCGTCCCATGCGGCAGCAGCGCCAGGACGCCGAAGTACCAGAGAAAATACCAATCCGGCCGCGGGTACGCATTAACAATCGAGGGGTCCGGCTGCTTGCCCAGTTCCTTCGGGCCGACGGTGACCGCCAGCAGCAGAACCACGACGATAATCATCACACTGAAAACCGCGTCCCGCCAGGCGGCGTCCGGCCAGAAGGGGACGCCGTGCCGCTTGAGGAGCGCCTCGTATTTGGCGCGGTAGGTCTTCGGGTCCACCGGGTCGCCCGCTTTCGGTGGCTCCGAGATGCCGTCGTGGATGACGAGGTAGAGATGCAGTGCAACCGTCGCGAAGATGAGCGCCGGGATGAAGAAGACATGGATGGCGAAGAAGCGGCTGAGTGTCGCACCGCTCACGGTGTCGCCCGCGAAGATGAAGTGCGCGATCCCCTTGCCGACGAACGGCAACCGGCCCGCCTGCGCCGCGACGACGACGAGCGACCAGAAGCCGTCCTGATCCCAGCGGAGCAATTGCCCCGTGAAGGCCATCGCCAAGGTCAGCGCGAAGAGTACGACGCCCGTCAACCAGTTCACCTCGCGCGGGAACTTGTACGAGCCCATCAGGAAAACGCGGATCATGTGCGCGCCGATGCAAATCATCATCGCCGAGGCGGAGAAGTAATGGATGCCGCGCAGAATGCGGCCGAAGGTGTCATTCGAGATGAATTGGAGACTATTGTAGGCGTCGCCCGTCGCCGGGACGTACGCCGTGGCGAGGATCGTCCCCGTGGCGACGAGGGTGATGAACGAGATCAGCGTAGCACTGCCGAAGACGTACGCCCAGCCGATCTTGCCCGTCTGCGGCACCGGATGCGTAATGATCGGCCCGACGAGCTTCGAGGTGCCCGTCCGGTCGTCGAATGCCCGCCATGCCCGCGTCAGGATGTTCATACGTCAGCCCCTTCGGGGAGTAACAAGGGAAAAGTAACAAGTAACAAGAGGGCTCCTCTTCCTTCACTACTTTTGACTTTCGACTTGTTACTTTCCACTCCTACGCGATCGGTATCGGGCTCGTCTCGATCTCTACTTGCCCGTTGTTGACGCGCACCGGGTAGGTCGTCAGCGGGCCGGGCGGCGGTCCGGCGGCGACCGTGCCATCCTTGTAATAGACGCCGCCGTGGCAGGGGCACATGAAAAGGTTCGCGTCCGGTAGCCAGCGCACCGGGCAGCCGAGGTGCGTGCAGTTGACCGAGAAAGCGACGAATTGCTGATCGCCCACGCGCCGGAGCCACGCCGCCGTGTTACCCGATACTCCCGTCCACGCCACCGATGCGGGGTCCGCATATTTCACGAGGTTCGTCGTGCCAATCTGGTAGTCGCCCACTTTCGCCACCGGCTGCCAGTTGCGCGGTTCTTTCGCGAAGAGTGGGCGCAGCAGGAAGCCGAGCACCGGCGCGCCGATCGCCGCTGCGCCGACCGCGCCGAGCCCGAGGCACAGCCAGTTCAGGAACCGCCGCCGCGACAACTCCTCGGATCTGGAGGGCGGGGAAGAGATGCCTGCTGCCCGCTCACCCATCTCCATGCCGCAACTCTCCGATCCAGCCGCCAAGGCCAAGCGCGAGGAGCACGAGGCCAATCACGGTGATCGCAAACGTCGTCACGATCCCCCACGCGAGCAGCGCGATCCCGAACGCGAGCACGACGGGCCAGTATGTTGGCCGGGGGAGGTGCGCGGGCGGGAGTTGCTCCCAATCGGGGTGGCTGGGGAAGGACTGAGAACTAAGGACTGAGGACTGAGTGGGCACATTCTGCCCGGAGGGCGCACGGCCTTGCACCCTTCCCTCATCAGTTCCCGCCGGTGCCTGTCCACTGCCCACTGCCGGCTGCCGGCTGCCCGCTGCCCGCCTCCCTCCCGAGAGAGTGCGAACAGCGGTGATGATGCCGAGGGCGCTACCGAGTGCTGCGCCGAGGGCGATCTTGATGGCATTGCGGTTCGAATCGGGCGTGTGATCGGGCATCAGATTCCCTCCCCCGATGACGACGGAACAGCGGTGTGCGTAGTGCCCGCGAAGGCGCGCGACGATGGCAGCGGTTCGTCCTCCGTATCCCCTTCGTTGTACCAGCGTGCCAGCGTGCCGATCATCGCGCAGAGATAGACCAGGCCACCCGGCACCCACATAATCAGCCCGCCCACTTGCTGATCGACGGCGGGCGACAGGCCCCAACCACCCCGGATCAGCGGCAGGAAGCCGCGCGCATCCGCCGGATTGAGATAGGCGGGGTAAAGACCCGGCGACGTGAAGGTGAGCAGAATGCCGAGCACGCTGCCCGCGACGGCGGCGGTGAAGAGGTAGAGCAGGGCGACGAGCGGGGCGTACCGCGCGGCTGCCACCGGCGCGCAAACCGGCCACCAGAAGATGACGCCCGTCGCGATGAAGCAGAGGTGTTCGACGATATGGATGCCGAGATGCGCGAGCGCCGCGTTGTAGAGTATGGGGATATGCCAGACGTACATCGCGCCAACGCCGAGCAGCCACGCGACCGCCGGTTGACGTAGTGCGCGCCCCGCCCCGCCGATGGGCGGCGACGCCAGCCACCGCTCCGCGAGCCATGCCGGGATGCCGAAGATGAGGAGCGGCGGCACGATGAGCAGCAGTAACAGATGCTGGACCATGTGCGCGCTAAACAGATAGGTATCGCCGAGCGCGTCCAGCGGCGAGCATTGCGCGACAAGCAGCACGAGGACGCCCGCGAAGAACGAGCACATCTGCCGGGACGGGTAGCGGCGTGTTACCGCGACATAGGCCGCTATCAGCGCCGTGCAGCCGAGCAGCACGGAGGGCTCCCAATCCCACGCGGTCGCCAGCAGATGCCCGGTCGTCATACGCGCGCCCAGAGGTAGACCGTCGCGAAGATGACGATCCAGATGACATCGACGAAGTGCCAGTAGAGCGAGATCGCCTCGAGCGCGACGGAGTGCGGCCCCCGGAACCAGCCTCCAATGGCAAGGCCGAAGAGAATTGTGATCGCCACCAGCCCCATGAAGACATGGAAGCCGTGGAACCCCGTCAGCGTGAAGAAGGTTGAGCCAAACAGGTTGCGGCTGACGGTGACATTCTCACCGATCAAGCGCGCGTACTCCTGCCCCTGCCCGAAGAGGAAGACCGCGCCGAGCGCGACCGTCGCGAACAGGGAGGCGCGGACCATCGCCTGATTGCCCCGCTTCAGCGCCCGCCCCGCCCACCAGATGGTGACGCTGCTGGCGAGCAGGCAGGCGGTGTAGATGCCCGTCTTCGCCGGGTCGAGCACCCGGCCAGGAGTCGGCGGGCTGCTGCCCGGCTCATTGAAGAGGCTCTTGTGATAGTAGACAAAGGCGAGGATCAGGAGGAGGAAGAAGACCGCCTCGGAGATCAGGAAGAGCGCCGTCCCCTGGATATTCTTGTCGAGGCGGATTTCCTGCGTGTCGCCCGCGCCGCGCTGGGTTGGCGTGCGCTGCCAGTCCGGGTTCTCCGGGTGCGCAACATCCCAGAGCGGGCGGCGGCTGCGTACGGGCGGCAGGCGGTCGAAATTGTGCATCGGTGGCGGGGAGGTCGTCGCCCATTCGAGCGTCCAGGCGTTCCACGGGTTATCGCCCGCCATCGCGCCGTGCCGCAGACTGGTGAGGAGATTCCAGGCGAAGGCGACCATCGCGACGGCGAGCATGAACGCGCCGAGCGTCGAAAGCAGATTCAAGAATCCCCACCACGGCAAATCCGGGTAGGTGAAGACGCGGCGCGGCATCCCCATAACGCCGAGGATGTGCTGCACGCCGAAGGTGAGGTTGAAGCCGACAAAGGTCAGCCAGAAATGCCACGTGCCCCACCGCTCGGAGAGCATCCGCCCCGTCACCTTCGGGAACCAGTAGTAGATGCCCGCGAAGACGGCGAAGAGCGTGCCGCCGAAGAGGACGTAGTGCATGTGCGCGACGACGTAATAGGTGTCCGTCGTCTGCCAGTCGGTCGGCACGACGGCGAAGGAGACGCCGCTAATGCCGCCGATTGTGAAGAGGATCAGGAAGGCCATCGCGAAGCACATCGCCGTCGTGAAGCGGATCGCGCCGCCCCACATTGTCGCCACCCAGTTGAAAATCTTCACGCCAGTCGGAATGGCGATCAACATGCTCGCCGCCGCGAAGACGGTATCTGCGCCCCGCCCCAGGCCGACGGCGAACATGTGATGCGCCCAGACGGCGAAACTGAGGAAGGCGATCCCGACGGTGCTGCCCGCGACGAAGCCGTAGCCGTAGATCGGCTTGCGCGAGAAGACGGGGATCACCTCGCTGATGATGCCGAAGGCGGGCAGCACCATGATGTAGACCTCGGGGTGGCCGAAGCCCCAGAAGTAATGCTGCCAGAGGACGGCGGAGCCGCCGGACGCAGGTGTGAAGAAGTGGGCGTTCAACTGCCGGTCCGCCAGCAGCATGACGAGCGAGGCATTGAGGATCGGCAGGGCGATGACGATCAGGATCGCGTTGATGAAGGTCATCCAGACGAAGAGCGGCAGGCGGCGAATGCCCATCCCCGGCGCGCGCTGCGTGAGGATCGTGACGAGGAAGTTGATGCCGGAGAGCACCGTGCCGATGCCCGTCACGAGCAGACCGAGCGCCCAGTAGTCGAGGCCACTGGTGAAGGAGAAGGCGCGTTCGCTGAGGGGCGCGTAACTGAACCAGCCTGCATCCGGCGCGCCACCGCCGATAAAGGAATAGTAGAGGAGTAAGCCGCCGAAGATGAGCAGCCAGAAGCTGAAGGCATTGAGACGCGGGAAAGCCATATCTCGCGCGCCGATCATCAGTGGCACGAGGTAGTTGCCGACACCGATCAGCATCGGCATCACGACGAGGAAAACCATCGTCGTACCGTGCATCGTGAAGATCTGGTTGTACGCCTCAGGCGAGAGGAAGCCATTCTCGGGCCGGGCCAGTTGGATGCGCATCAGCAGCGCCTCCAGCCCGCCGACGCAGAAGAAGAAGAGCGTCGCGACCAGGTACATGATGCCGATCTGCTTGTGATCGACCGACGCCACCCAACTGAGCAGCCCCTCGTCCGATTCGAGCCTCGGCAGCGCCTCATCCAACTCCGGCACAAGCGGCACATTCGCCACGACTGCTACCTCTCGATGCGGGGAGTTGAACCACGAAGACGCGAAGAGCACGAAGGAATACGGAGAAGATAAAGATTTCCTTCTTCTCCCCTCTTCGTGCTCTTCGTGTCTTCGTGGTTAAATCGGTTTCGTCCCATTACTGCGACTCCAGGTAGGCGACGAGGGCGCGGATTTGGTCGTCGGTCAGTTGCAGGTTGGGCATGTGGCTACCCGGTTTGACCGCCTGCGGGTCCTTCAGCCATTGGGCGAGGTTGGCCGGGGTGTTGTCGAGCACGCCCGCGCCGAGCGTGTCGCGGCTGCCGTAATGCGTGAGGTCCGGGCCGACACGCGCCGACGCGCCCGTCCCCGCGACGGCGTGGCAACTGGCGCAGGTCATCTGTGCGAAGAGTTGCGCCCCCTGCGCCGCGTCGCCACCGGCAGGGGCGGGATGGGGCCGCGCCTGCTGCCGCTGCCAGGCGTCGAACTCTGCCTGCGGTTGGACGATAACGCGAATGCGCATCCAGGCATGCTCAGCGCCGCAGAACTCCGCGCAGGCGCCGAGGTAGGTGCCTGCCGTGTCCGGCTCGACCCAGAGCCAGTTGGTGTGACCGGGGATCATGTCCATCTTGCGACCAAGTTGCGGCACCCAGAAGTCGTGGATGACGTCCGCCGAGTCGAGTTGCAGGAGCATCCGCCGCCCCACCGGCAGATGCACCTCATTGGCCGTCACGACGCCCGAGGCGGGGTATTGGATGCCCCACCACCACTGATAGCCCGTGATAATGAGGTCCGGCGGATGGTCGCCGGGGCCGGGGCTGGTCGCGGCCATCGTCTTGACCGTGAAGCCGAGGATGACGGCGAGCACGATGGCGGGCGCGATCGTCCAGGCAATTTCCAACCGCCGCTTGCCGAACTCCTGGTACGGCTCGTCGCTGCCGCCGCGATGGCGATAGCGCACGGCGATGAAGAGGACGAGCCCGGCGACGAGCGCGAAGACGACCGCCCCGGCAACCAGGATGCCGATGAAGAGATTCGAGATGTCCCGCTCTTGCGGGGAGATCGGGTTGAACGGCGAGCCCTGCATTGCATCCTCGTATCGCCATGCTGGATCGGGCAATCCGGCACGGCACGCTCGCTCATTTTCGGGTCGCACGGCCCACGGGCAGCACAGCCTCCGGAGCGCGCACGTCGATTGTCGCATCATACATGCCATTCCGCTACGGCGGATGCAAACATGCAGATCGATCGTTTACAGAAGGGGGTGAAACTGATGCACGGAATGCTACCAACCGATCCTCCTTTCTATCCTGGCATGATCAATGCTGCATCGGAAGCGCGCATTGGTGCAATGCCGTGCCGCACAGAGAGATGAAGGAGTCCGAGCAATGGCTGGTCATACGGGAACGCACGGCGATGCCACGAAGCCCCCGCAGCACAAGAGGGATTCAGGGGAGCATCGCGCCCACCATCACGGGCAGTTCAGTCGCGTCGCGGATATCGGCGCGAACCTGACGCTCAAACAGGGCGCGCTCTTCATGCTCGTTGACGATGCGGGCGACATCCCGCCACAAACGATGGGCGACGATGACCACGGTCTCGGCCTCTATTTCCACGACATGCGCTATCTCGATGCCGTGTCGCTGCGCGTCAACGATGCCCGGTTCACGCCGCTGCTCACCACATCCGACCGCGGTCATACCGGCATCATCGAGATGACGAACCCGGCACTCGACGACGGACACGGCGGGACAATCCCGAAGGGGACGATTGGCCTGCGCGCGAAGATGACGCTCAGCGATACCGTCCGTGACGAACTGACGTTGCAGAATTTCGGCACTGAGACGGCGGACCTGACGCTGACCATCACCTGCGACGCACATTTCGATGACATGTTCACGGTGCGCGGTGCGGAGCCGGGCAAGCGGGGCACGCTCCACGACCCGAAGGTCACGGACGGCACTCTCGTCTTCCAGTACGACGGCGCGGACGATCACCGGCGAACGACGACGCTCTCCTTCGACCCCGCCCCGACGGCGCTCGAACGCAATTGCGTCACCTATCGCTTCCGGATCGCGCCCGGCGATGCCCGCACGCGCACCGTGACGATTGCCGTGGCGGACCACGCGCAGCGGCAAGGCGATCTCGAAGTCCACCCGCATGCCGATGGTCAGGAGACGGATCAGGCGAATGCGCACGCGGACGCCGGGTCGCTCAACGGCACGGTGCATGTCGAGACGAGCAACGCGCTCTTCAATCGCGTGCTGCGCCGCTCCTTCCTCGATCTGGCGATGCTGGCGATGCGGCAGAAGGGGGACCGATTCTTCGCCGCCGGGGTGCCCTGGTACGTCGCGCTCTTCGGCCGGGATTCGCTGATCACCGCACTCGAAGTGCTCGCCTACGAACCGGCCATCGCGCGGCACACGCTCGACATCCTCGCCCGCTATCAGGGCACGAAGGAGGATGCTTACCAGGACGAAGCGCCGGGGAAGATCCCCCACGAACTGCGCGTCGGCGAGAAGGCGAATCTCCACGAGGTGCCCTCCACGCCCTATTACGGCACGATCGACGCCACGCCGCTCTTTCTCATCCTCCTCGGCGAGTACGTGCAATGGACAGGTGACCTCGACTACTTCAAGACGATGGAGAAGCACGTCGAGCGCGCGGTTGAATGGATGGAGAAGTACGGTGACAGCGAGGGCGATGGCTTCCTCGACTACGCGAGCGAGTCCGCCGAGGGGCTGGCGAACCAGGGCTGGAAGGACTCCGGCAATAGCATCGTCAACGCGGACGGCAGCATCGCCACGCCGCCCGTTGCCCTCGCGGAGGTGCAGGGGTATGCCTACCGCGCCCGTCGCGGACTTGCTACGATCTATCGCCAGCTCGGTGACAGCGGCCATGCCGACCAGCACGCACACGCAGCGGAGACGCTCAAGGAACGGTTCAACAAGGAATTCTGGGTGCCGGACCTGCACAATTACGCGCAGGCGCTCCAGCAGGGGGGACGCCCGGCGGCGGTGGACGCCTCAAATCAGGGGCAGGCGCTCTGGGGCGGCATCGTGGACAACGATCGGGCGGCCTGCGTGCGCGACATCCTGATGGACCCGGACACACTCTTCGCCGGGTGGGGGATCCGTACGCTCTCGCACGCGGCGGCGGCGTACAACCCCTTTGACTACCAGGTCGGTGCGGTCTGGCCGCACGACAACGCCCTGATCGTCGCCGGATTGCGCGCCTACGGCTTCGATCGCGAGGCGCTCGCGGTCTTCAGCGGCATCTACCAGGCGGCGACCCACTTCGACCGCTACCGCCTGCCGGAGCTCTTCGCCGGCTTCGGGCGGGATCAATACCGCGTCCCCGTGCGCTATCCCGTCGCCTGCAGCCCGCAGGCGTGGGCGGCGGCGAGTATCCCGTACATGCTGCAATCCGTGCTCGGTTTCACGCCGGACGCCGTCGCGGGCGAGGTGAAGATCGTCCGTCCCATCCTGCCGGACTGGCTGGATTGGGTCGTCGTCCGCGGTCTCCGGGTCGGGAACGGACAGGTTGATCTGCGCTACGAGCGGTCCGGCGGGACGACCCTCGTCGCCGTCCAGCACAAAACGGGCGATCTGCGCGTGGTGATCGACTACTGAGAACGCACGTGGTCCGCTCAGCACCCAGTATTTGCAGAGAGGAGCAGTGGTTGATGGGCAACACGACACGACGGTGGGGCGCGCTTTGCGGCATCGGGGCGGTCGGTGTCGGGGCCGCGCTCGCGTTGCGGGAACGGCAGGTGACGCACCGGACCGTACCTGACCTTTCCGCTGTCGCGCCGCA